>CAYZLP010000232.1:0-7363 GCA_964478635.1 uncultured Caldilineaceae bacterium | reverse complement strand
AGAATTTCTCTTTCAAGTCGGAGAGCCGCACTTCGTCCTTGGAGCCGAAGACCGACTGGACGATGCGCTCCTCGTAGGGGTGCAGTTCGGTATCGTCTCGCTCCCGGCGGTAGATAAAGTCATAGCCTGTGCGGAAGAAGCCCTCTTCCTTTACCTCCGTGATGCTGATCGCCTTGCGTCGCGCCAGATCGACCAGCGTGGCAACGATGTCCTCCATGTCGACCGTCTCGTCCAGGAGGGTGCCGGCCATGCCCGGGGGCAGGGTGTCGGGCGGCTCGGGCAGATAATCGGCCACCAGGGGAATCGGTTTGTCGCGCCCCAGTTTGTGCCAGAGGGCGTAGAGCGCCGCCGGCCCGCCCAGCATGAGCATCAAGCCCAGGGCGCCAAAGAAGATCGTTGCGATAGGGCCCCAGCGCTCGCGGTACGCGATTTCCTCTTCCAATGCGGCGGCCGCAGCATCGGCCTGCTGCTGCCAAGGTTGCACCGTTCCGTCGACGATACCGGGCGTAAATTCCGTGCGCACCTCAAACTCCTCGCCGGCCCGGAGGCGCTGGGTCAGGTCGAAGATGACGGCCGTGTTGTCGTCCGTCACCGATGCCGTGGCAGCGCCCCGCGCGTCGGCGCCGTTGATGTACGCGGCATATTGCTGGACCTGCGCGCCGTCCGGCACATTGACCCGGACGCTGCCGGCCAATACGGGGAAGCTGCGGTCGCCATAGATGGCCTTCCACCAAACTTGATCGCCGTCCTGATAATAGCGCAGTCCATCATGCACGGTATAGCTGAGAATATAGGTGTCGGCAGCGTTGCGAATGGGCGGGAAATACCACCGAACGCGGTAGCTGTAGCCATTCTCCTCCACGGTGAAGGTATAGGGCGTCTCGCCGTATCCGGATTCTCGGTAGACATTGCCGCTGCTGTCGACGATGGCCCAGTTATCGATGTAGGAGAAGTTGCGAACGGGGATCTCGCGATAGCCGAAGGTGAACGACCCGCTGGTGAAGCGGATCGTCTGGGCTTCGGCCACGTCAAAGGCACCGTTTGCCATAACGTCAATGTCGACATCGAAGCGTTCCCAGACCAGGGTTTTGTCCTGGGCTGCAACAGGTGACGCGACGGCAAACACGGCGCCTAGAAGGATTAAGAAAACCGCCAGTAACGCACGCGGCTGTCTATAGATACGCATAGTGCCTCCCCACTAGGACAGGAAATGAAGATAATCGGTGCCTCAGTTTGAACCAATGCACCAATCTTCACCTGACATTCTACCAACAATGGGACTGACACTCAACCTACTTTTTGGGAGATGGGGGTAATCCAATTTGGGAGCCGGCTGCCCGCCGGAGAGAAGGAGGTCAACTCGCTGCGTCTTCTGTCTCTCCAGACTGATCCTCCAGGGCCGCCAGTTGGGTTGCCGCCCAGAGCATGTCTTCATCCTGGGTCTCCAAAGGAGGCAGCTCGGCCAGGTCCATAAGCCCGAAATGCTGCATGAAGAGATCGGTTACGCCGTAGAGGATCGGCCGACCGACCGTCTCCAAGCGCCCGACCTCCTCGATGAGGCCACGCTGGGTCATGGAGCGGAGCACGCCGGCGCAGTCGACGCCGCGCACGGCTTCGATCTGAAGACGGGTGACCGGCTGGCGGTAGGCCACGACCGCCAAAGTTTCCAGAGCAGGGCCACTGAGCTTGGTCGTCAGGTCGAGATTGAGGAAATCTTCGATGGCTCCGGCCGCCTCTGGAGCAGTGACGAGCGAATATTGGCCCTCCCGTGCCTGCAGGCGCAAGCCGCGCCCCGTCACGTGGTAGAGCTTGTCCAACCGTCTCAGACCCGCTTCGACAGATTCAAGCGTTACATCCAGAGCCTTGGCCAACTGGACGGCGTCGACCGGCTCGTCGCTGACAAAGAGAAGGCTTTCGATAAGCTGGGTCAACCCCAGGCGCTTGCCGTGGGATTCTACCATGATATCGGCCGCCAACGGATCGTCGGTCGGCTGAATGCCCAGCTCGGCCTGGACGAGACCGGCATCGGCCGCTGCCTGCTCGTGGACAGCGTCATCCTCCTCAGCGAGACCGGCGCTTTCAGTCCCGGACTCGAGATCTGCGGCAGCGTCCTCGACGGCCGGCAACACCGGATCGTCGGCTTCGACACCGTCCGGACCGGCTGCGTCTGCAGCAACCGCAGGGGCCTCGACAGATTCTTCGCCGGCCGGAGGCTGGCCTTCCGTTACCGACACGACATCGATACCAGGATCACCCAACTCAACTGCAACCTCCATCTCAACGCGCGTCGATTCCGCAGCCGACGACCCCTCGACAAGTTGATTTTCCTCAGGCTGATTCTCCTCAGGCCGGCTCTCGCTGGAGTCGTTTGCTCCATCGATTTCAGCCGCAACAACCTTTTCTCCGACCTCCGCTGTCTCAGTCTCAGTCTCCTTCTCTGCCTCTGTCTCTGTCTCAACCGCTGGTTCAGCCTCTAGCTTACCCTCTCCCGGCCCCTCAATCATCAACGGACCCGAACCGCCGGAGAACGATGCACTCCAAAAGACGCGGAAGTTGTGCGCCGTAATACGCAAAAATTGGCCAATGGTCATGCCGGCTTAACTCCACTCGGGATCGTAGGGGGCGTAGCGCAACTGCACGTCGAGCTTGCCCAGTTTGAGGCCCATATCTTGTTCGATGATGTCCCGGGTGACGTCGACCACCTCATCCGTCTTCATGGGCACGTCCACGTCCGGCGCGGTTTCCACTTCCAGACGAATGTCGACCGCGCCGCCGCGGGACTTGACGTTGGGAATCACGGTAACGACTTCCGCCAGTTGATCCAGGTGCCATTCGAGACGACGGCCGATGCTGGCCGTGTCCAGCTCGACGGAGCCGCCTCCGACCGTGCGCACGCGCACGCCACGCCGGCGTCCGGTCCAGATTTCGGCCACGAAGAGGCTGCCGAAGAGCGCAACTGCGCCCAGCACCACGGCAATCTGGCCGATGACGAAATTTGCATTGCTAGCGCTCTTCCAGCGTTGCAACAGATCCTGCCAGACTACGAGCATGGCTTCGGCCTGGGCTAACGCGCGGAATGGGGCAACGGCGACGTAGCAAATGAGAATGAGTAAGAGCAGCCACAGAAGGGCCGCAACGATCCGGTTAAACAGAGCCATAAATTGATGCCTATTTGCGAGCGAACACTTTGGGCCGATTATACACCACGGCGCCCATCGTTTCGAATCAGCGCCGCCTTCGCTGTGCGAACCCCCGGCCCAGAATGAAGATACCCAGGGCCAGCCCCGCGCCGAGAGCAGACCAACCCAGGCCCTGTCGCCAGCCCCGGGCGTGATACTCCATGACGACCGTGTGTTCGCCTGCCGGGACCGGCACTGCGCGAAAAAGAAAATTGGCCGCCAGGAGAGGCGCGGCTTCGCCATCGATTGTGGCCTGCCAGCCCGGGTAGTAGCTGTCGGCCACGACCAGCACTCCGGGACTGTCGCTCACCGTACGAATCTCTAGCCTTTCCGGCGCATAGTCCATCATCTCGGCTACGCCGGCGGGAATGTCGGGTTGGGGCGTCATTTCCGGCGGGAGCGATCCTTCGACGACGGGTTTCTCCAGAACTGCTCCGCCCTCTGCCTGTAGATACGCCAGCGCTTCCGCTTCCGTTGCAACCGGCTGCCAATCGTGAACCAGGCGGACACGGGGCGCAGCTTCCCGGTTGGCGTAGATTTTCACGTCCCCGCTGTGGACCAGGGAGAATCGTCCCCGATCCGACGGCAGGAGAGGCGTAAACATACCCGTCCGTTCATCGATGAGCGTGACGGCTTGAATGAAGACGTCCGGACCGTCCGCCTGGCGCAGAACGGTCAGCTTCCGGGGCGTCATGGGGTCGGCCAGGGCGAAGCGGGCCACATATTCCTGACGACCGCCCTCCACGTCACGGAAGGCGACTTCCGCCCCTGCGCTTTGGGCCATGGGGCTGTCCAGTTGACCGTCGGCGAACTGTACGCCCGGAGCGCCGCCAGCCGTGAGCGTCCATGTCTGCAGATTGCCGGCCTCATCCTCCAGGCTGAGCGCCGCCGCGGGCAGGTTGGCGTCCAGCAAGGGTGTCAACACCGGCGGCGGGCCGTCAACGTAGCCGACGACGGCGAGATGGGTGGCATCAAACGGTGTGGGTGCGTCGATTTCCACGGCCGGCGCCTCCTGCGTCAGCCGGGCGCCGATCTGACGATCGTAGTAGATTCCGTCGTACCAGAGATCCCGCACCTTGTCGGTGATGACATATTCGACATTGAAAAGTGCCAGCAGGTCGGCGGGCGGCATCTCGGTGATCTGCTCCCGCAACCGGCCATCGGGCACCAGTTCATCTTCGGGAATAAAGAGCGTCAGGCCGCGGATGTAGCGCTGCAGGGGCAGCACGCCGCCGTCGAAGCCGTCCACCGCGGGCACGCGCCAGAGCAAGGGCAGATTGGGGGCCAGAATCTCCTGAGATTTTTGGGCAATGACGAGCTGTTCGAAAGCCCGTTCGGTCAGCGTGGCGTCGTCTCCTTCCACAAATACTCGGCGATAGTCGGCCATATCGCCTGGGTCAAAAGTGATGGTGCTCATGCTCAGAAAGCGTCCTGCCGCAGCCGGATGCAGCGTCCGCGCCGGGTCCGTGAGGATGTGCGCGGGCGCGGTGCGCAGCCCGTAGACGGCTTCGGGCGCCGTAGTCTGGGTATGGGGCAGGGCGCGTGCGGCCAGCAGGAGTTCGATGCTCAAAACCGTGAGGAGGAGGACCGTCACAGCCGGCGCAGGGAGACGCCGCTGCAGGCGCGGCCAAAGCGTGCCCACCCCGATGCCGGCCAGGACGGCCATGCCAAGGGTGTAGAGCATCATCCAGCGGGCCGGAGCGCGAAAGAGATCAAAGCCCGGCACCAATTTGTAGAGCAGAAAATAGAACGGATTCCAACGCCCGGTCGCCAGAAAGAGACCGAGCATGGCGAAAAGCAGGCCAAACGTATGGGCCCGCCCCCGCCCCTGCCAGATGCCGGCCAGGGCCAGGAACAGCCCGAGCAGGCCTATGTAGGCCACAAACTCGGTGTAGCCCAGCGTTTCGAACACTACGCTCAAGTCGGCAAGTCCGTAGGAAGGCAGCAGGGTCCACGGCAATTGGAGGGGCTTGAGGCTGAAACTGCTGGCTTCACCGTAGCCCAAGCCGCCGCTGCGCAGACCCAGGTTGCTCAGCTCCAAGGTGGGCAAGATCTGGGGCGCGGCCAGCAGGACGCCCAGGAGAACGCCGCCGGCATAGATGCCGAGCATGGGCAGCACGCCGCGCAGGGCTGTCCGTGGGCGACGGAGCGTGTCGAATGAGATCAGGGGCCATATGGTCCAGACGCCTGCGCCGAAGAGGTTGATGTAGACTGTCTGGGTGTGTCCGGCCAGGAGCATGAGCGCAACCAATCCCCCCAGCAGGGGCGCGGCCATGGCCACGTGGAACCAGGGCACGGTGTCGCCGCCGATTTCGGTCCGGTTGTTTCCTCGGGGCCAGCCCTGTTCCAGGGTCAAAATGATCCACGGCAGCCACGCCACGCCGTTGAGCTGGTTGATGTGGCCGAGGAGTCCCCCGACAAAGCCGCTGCCGGTCAGAATCAGGCCGGTTGCCAGCGCCGGCGTAAAACCATACTGCCAACGACGCATCAGCGCATACCCGCCCAGCCCGAGCAGCCAGGTATGGAGGGCCGCGCTCCAGTAAATCTGCTTGGTCACGGCAAGCCAGCTTAGGGGCCAGTGCAGGGGATAAAGGACGGCTGCCTGGGGATTGGCCAGGAAGGGCGCGCCCATGAAGATGAAGGGGTTCCAGAAAGGGATGCGTCCCTCCCGCAGCGCGGCTGCGGCATAGTCCCGGTAGGGGTAGAAATAGTGCAGAATGTCGCCGTTGGCCAAAACCCGGTTCGTGAAGAGGAGGCGGCTATAAAGCGCCAGGACAAAGATCAGCAAGAGCAGCGCCGCGCCAAGATAGCACGCCGCCGGTGTGAGCGCTGTTTTTCGTTCGGGTACAGGATGCTCGGCCTGCTGAACGGAAACTGGGGTCATTGGCTGGGTTGCGGGTTTCCTCCCCGTGGGCTTCAACACTTCGGCGCGCTCAGCGCAGGCAGGCTCAGGCGCCAGTGTGCAGGCTCAGACGATGGATACGGCTAGGCCTCCGGCACGCTCCGGGCGGCGAGAATTTCATCCCCGCGCGCCTGCCCAGGAATCTGTCCGAAGTAAGCCTCCAGATAGGCCGCAAAGGTACCGGTCTCGGTCGCTTCCAGCTCAGACTGGAGGTGCCGCGTCTCGGCGGCCAGCTCGGCCAGCTCCGCCATGCGTTCGGGCGCGCTCGGGTGGCTGGCAAAATAGTGCTTGTGACGCTCGGACTGGCGGCGGGCAAATTCGAAATAGGTTTCGTTGTGGGCGCGCATCTCGGCCAGCACCCGGGCCGACGGCGTCAGTTCCGGGTCGTCTACCGCAGCGCGTTGCGCCGCCACGGCCCGGGCATAGGGTCGGGTCGGATTGTCGGCATCCAACACAACGGCCAGGCGGGCGATGCGGTCCAGGGTCAGTTCCGCCCACTCGCTCAGGCGAATGGGCGCGTCACTGCGCTGCAGTTCCAGGCCGGGACGCCGGCCTTCGTGCGCGACCCGTGTCTGATTGTCGGCGTTGATGCGCTGCTCGTCTACACCGTAGGGCGGACTGTCGTGGAGCAGGCAGAAGAGCATGAAGGCTTCCAGGAAGTGTAGCTGGTCCCCATAGACGCCCAGGGGATGAAATGCGTTCACGTCCAGGGAACGAAGTTCCAGGTAGCCCACGCCCCGTTCGCCCAGCGCGACGAGGGGCCGCTCGCCGGATCTGGTGACCTGCTTGGGGCGCACGGATCCGTAAAACTCATTCTCAATCTGCAGAATATTGGCGTTGAGCTGGCGGTATTCACCCTCGACAATCACGCCCAGCTCTTCGTAGGGCGGATAGGGTGTGGCCGTGGCGCGCCAGAGCGTGCGTACATACTCGTCCAGTGAATCATACGAAACCCGCAGCAGGGAAGGGGCCTGGTTTTTGTAGCCGATGCTGCTCATGCGCAGCGAAGTGGCATACTCTTCAAAAAAAGTATACCGGTCGAATTCGGCAAAGTCATTGGGCAGGCCGTCCATGAAGGATTTGCAGAGTGCGGGCGAACAGCCAAAGAGATAGGTAATGAGCCAGTCGAAGCGCTGTACGTTGCGCATCATGCCGAAGTAGGATCCGGTCACGAAGTCGGACAGGGAGCGCGAATCACCTTCCAGACGCTGGTAGACGGGCCAGAACGCGTCCGGGACCGAGTAGTTGAAATGGACGCCACTGATGATCTGCATGATACGAC
>CAYZLP010000231.1:0-7394 GCA_964478635.1 uncultured Caldilineaceae bacterium | reverse complement strand
TGGCCGGCCAGTTCATCGATGCGCGTCTCAAAGTAGCGCTCTTCATAGGGCGTGTCCATGGGCTGCATCAACTGATCCATCACGCTGCGCAGCCGGCGCAGATACATCTCCTGAATGGCCGGGTTGGTCAGCAGCGCATCCAGCAGATGATTCCAGTGCTCGGCGCCGGTCTCCTCATAGACAAGGGGGTGGGCTTCGGTGCCGTGCAGCGGATGGGCGTTGCGGCTATCGGGCGAGGGCGCGCCAAAGGTCAGGTCCATGTCCCACGGCAGAAACATCCATTCCCCCGTGCCGAGCGTGTCCCGGTAGAGGTAGTGGTTCTTGATGACGATGTCCCAGTGATGGATAACGGTGCTCACCGCCAGGTAGTTGATCGCCGCCGGAATATTGATGTTATCAAACAGATAGGCTGTGCGCGCCGGTCCGCTCCGGTGGATGCCCTCCATCAATTGCTTCAAATCGGAGAAGTCTTCATCGGTACGGGTCTTTTTGTCGATCTTGCTGGTGTTGCCGCTGAGGTTGTTGCCGTCAACTTTGTAGAGCGCACCCTCCCAATCCAGATCCTGCCGTTCGAAATAGGACTTTTCCGGCTGTTCGACCAGGGTGTAGAGGCCAAAAAACTCACCGTTGCGCTGGACGCGCGCGGCAAGGGCCAGCGAATGGGGAACCCCGGCGTCACGATAGGCTTCCCAGGCCAGGATCTGGTGGAGATAGCTGAAATCATCCACGTTGGAATTGACGTTGATCTCATCGACCAGCTGGCCTGCCGGGGTGAGACGGAGATGATACCCGTCGTTGAAGATGATTTTGTAGCTCTTCTTGGGTCGCGAGGTGGTCGTGTCGCCGCGCAAGCGCACCAGCACGTTGTCGTAGAGAATATTGTTGTAGACGACCACGGCCCGCGTGCCCTCATCCGTATTGGCGGCATCCACATCCTGCAAAAACCAGTAGAGCACGGGTAGGGATGAATTCACCGCCGGATCGACCACCATTACCCCTTGATATTCGGGGGAAGCGCTGGGCGAGGCGAAGATCGGCCAACGTGCAGCGTAGCTCCCTGCGTCAGTTGCGCGTACCGCGTAGCGCACGATTTGGCCGGGACCGTAGGCGGTCGCGGGAATGGTCGCCGTATAGATGAGGCTGCCGTCTTGCCCTGCACCGGCCACGGTCATGACCTGCTGCCGTTCAGGACCGAAGCCGATTCGATAGAGCAGTTCGACCCCCGTCACTTCATGCTGGCTGGCCGCAACCCGGGCTTCCACGACCAGCGCTTCGCCGTTGTGGAGCACTTCCGGTTCATGGGTGACGTCGCTGAGCAAGGGGCCGAGGTTTTCGGCGATATCGTTATCACTCCCGGGCGTGGGAATATTGAAGTAGCGTTCATTCCCCGCGGCATCGCGACCATAGGAAATGTCCGGGAACTGGGCCGGATAACCGGGCGAATAGGCCGACGTGATGACGCCGTCGGGGTTGAGCAGCGCCAGGAACTCGCCGCCGGCGCTGAGCCGGAAGTTCGTATGCAGTTCGCCGGCCGGATCACGGCGATCTTTGCCGGAAGCGTAGATCACCAGATAACCCCGCGCGGGAATCGTCACGGAGGGGAAGGTCCAGCGATCCAGCTCGTGGGGCTTGTCGGCGATGGTCCAGCCGGCCAGGTCGATGGCGCTCTCCCCCGTATTGACCAGCTCAATCCAGTCCGGATAGTCGCCGTCGCCATCGCGCAGGGTTGACTCATTGTCGGCCATGAACTCGCTAATCCGAATGGTGAGCGAGTGCGGGGTGGTTTCGCCGGGAATTGACTGCCCGCGGGCTGCCGGCGCATCGCCGAAATCGGCGAACAGGGCGGCGGTCAACAACAGCGCCCAAAGCAGCAAGGGGATGATACAGCGCCTGTATTGTGAGCTACGATGCATGTAAGAATGTCGCTTTTTCGTCTTATTTCGCCGGTTCCGTAATGGGTCTGCATTCGATAAGACGTCAAAGCGAGGAAATGGTTACGGTTATGTAGAGCAGAGGGGGGCGTGCATATACAACTCCCCTGCTTCGAAGCCGCGCGTCGCATAATAGGCCCGGGTGCCGGTGGCAGCGATAACGCTGATGCGGCTGTAACCTGCAGCCCGGCTGATTTCCTTGGCAGCGTCGATTAGCTGTGCGCCCAGCCCCGCGTGCTGGGGGGCGCCGGGGCGGTCTGCGCCCACGGCCAGCGCGGGCCCATAAACGTGCACTTCCCGGATCATGGCGCTGGCGTAGATTTCGTCGATGAAGGCGCGGCTGCCCACGCCGGGCGACTTGGGCAGGCTCAACCGCAGGAAGCCGGCAATCAGCCCCGGCGCTTCGCTGTCAGGCCCGGTCATGAACTCGAGAAAATGCTCCGTGGTCAGATCGGTGGCGTAGGTCGTGTTGCGCAGTACCAGTTCCTCCGGCTCAACCCGCCGGCGCTTGATCTCCCGGCAGCGGATGCAGCCGCAGCGCTGGCCGCGCCGCGCCAGTTCCCCGTGGACGACCTCGCGCAGATTGCTCACCTTGACGCCGGCCTGAATGTGATGGGCGGGGATGTCGCGGAAGAGCCGGTTGACGCGGGTATAGGCCGGGATCGTCGGTTTGATATCGGCCAGCAAAGCAATCAATTCCTCTTCCGTATAGGGGTGATATTCGCCCGCTTCCCAGTGGTCGTAGAGCTCCGTGTCGGCGATAAGCGAACACGGATAGATCTTCAATTCGTCCGGGCAAATGGCCGGATCGGTGAAGAAACGGGCGAAGTCGGCGCGATCCTTTTCCGGGGTGGCGCCAAAGAGATTGGGCATCCAGTGCAGATGCAGTTTGAAGCCCGCCGTACGCAGCAGCCCGAGAGCATCCCGCACGGCCTGTACGTCATGTCCCCGCTTGTTGAGGGCCAGAATCTCGTCATCCAGACTCTGGACGCCGATTTGCACCTTGGTCACCCCCAGCCGCCGCAGGTGGCGAATCTCCTCAGGCGTCACCCAATCCGGCCGCGTTTCGATGACCAGGCCCACGTTGCGGTGGGCCGCGGTCACGTTGCGCTCCTGGGCTTCCACCAGTGAGTTGGATGCGGCCTGCCGCTCATCGCCCGCGGCGTTCATGGCGTCGTAGCAGCGCTGGATGAACCACTCCCGGTAATCACGGCTGTAGGCGCTCCAGGTGCCGCCCAGGATTAGCAATTCGACCTTGTTGGCGTCGTGGCCGATGCTCTCAAAGGATTGAATGCGTCCCAAGGTCTGCTTGAAGGGATCGAAGCCGTCCCGCTCGGCCCGCTGACAGCCGGGCTCGTCGTAGATGTAGCTTTTGGGCATGCGCCAGTCGTCGGGGCAGAAGATGCACTTGCCCGGGCAGCCGGCGGGCGCGGTGAGAACGGTCACCGGCGCGACGCCGCTCTGGGTACGCATGGGCTTCATGCGAATCCGCCGCATGAGGACCGGATCCGGCTCCAAGTCGCCCTCGGCAATCAAGTGACGATACCCCGCGATCAGATTGGCTTTTGAGTAGAGACCTTTGCCCTCTTTGGGGAAGCGGGTTAAGATTGGTCGCAGACTCGCCTGACCATTCCATTCCGAATCCGGAATGGACAGAATGGCCTGAAAAATCGCATAGATCGGGCCGCTGTGTGTGGCCGGCTCGAAGGTAGTGTGGGTCTCCTGCCAGCGGCGGCTTTTTTCCAAAACGTCGGCCGGAATCTCTTCCGGTACGAGAATTCGCTTCATAGTGGGCAAAGTATACCACAAGATGGATGACGCCACGCGCGCGCGTCTGCTCGAACTCAATCGAGATTTTTATGCCCAGGTCGCCCGGCCTTTTGACGAGACGCGTCAGGTGCGCACGCCGGGGAAGATCCGCCTGGTCGAATGGATTGGCGCGCGGCAGAGTCCGGAACCGCTGCGGATCCTGGATGTGGGCTGCGGCAACGGTCGCCTGGCCCTCATGTTGGATGATTGTGGCCGGGCAATCGAATACGTGGGCGTCGACGGCGAGCCGCAGCTGTTGACGGCCGCCCGCCGGGCTGCGGCAGGCCTTGCGCACGTGCGCACCCGCTTCCTATTGGCAGACCTGGCTCGGGAAGCCTGGTGGGGAGAACTACCGCCAGGTTACTTCGATGTCGTCACCTGTCTGGCGACGCTGCAGCACATGCCTGGTTATGCGTTGCGTCAGCGTCTGGTCGCCGATCTGGCGACATTGGCCGCACCAGGCGGCGTTGTGGTCGTGTCGGCCTGGCAATTTCTGGAGAGCGAACGGCTCCGAGACCGCCGGCTGGACTGGGCCGTCATCGGCATCGATGAAGCCGCAACCGAGCCTGGCGATGCTTTATTGCCCTGGAAGCAGGGCGTTTACGCCGTGCGCTACGTCCATCAGATCGACGCCGAAGAAGCGGCGCGGCTCGCTGCCGGCAGCGGCCTGAAAATGCTTGACCACTATCGGGCGGATGGGCGGGAGGGCAACCTCAATCTGTATGTGATGCTGCAGAAGTCTGACGAAACGATCTCTCCCATAACCGCAGCCTGAGCTTGCCTGGCCTGAGCCTGTCGAAGTGTCGAAGGCAGGGCAGGCTCAGGTTACGTGGGCGGCAGGCTCAGGCTGGGGAAAATCAAATCACGACGACAAAAATACGAGAAAACGCGAAGGACTTATCAACGTGGAACCAGCAAACGGAACAGCAAATCAAGAGAATCAGAACAATGGTCGGGCTACGGAGTTGATCGAGGCCTTCCGTCGCGAATTTGGCAGCGAACCGACCCATATGGCCGTGGGGCCCGGCCGGGTCAACTTGATCGGGGAGCACACCGACTATAACGACGGCTTCGTTCTACCCGTGGCGATCAAGCGGGACGTGCGCATGGCCTTGCGTCCCAGGCCGGACCGGCAGGTGCGGGTGGTCTCCCTCGAATATGACGGCGCAGCCGAGTTCGACCTCGACAATCTGACCTATGACGATGATCGCCTGTGGCTTAACTACATTCAAGGCGTGGCCCAGGCGCTGGAGGCCGACGGCGTGTCATTGATCGGCTTTGACGCCGTGCTGAGCGGCAACGTGCCCCGGGCCAGCGGCCTGAGCAGCTCGGCCGCTTTGGAGATCGCGTCCGCCCATGCTTTTCTCACAGCCGCGGATCGGGCAGCGGCCCTGGACGGTCCCCGCATCGCCCTGGCCGCCCAGCGGGCCGAGAATGAGTTTGTCGGCGTCAACTGCGGGATCATGGATCAGTTCATCAGCGAACTGGGCAGCGAAGGCCACGCCCTGCTCATCGACTGTCGTAGCCTGGATTATGAATTGGTTCCCATGCCGTCGGAAGCCGCACTCATTATTGGCAACACCAAGGCCAGCCGCTCCCTGGCCGGTAGCGCCTACAATGAGCGACGGCGAGAATGTGAGGAGGGAGTCGCACTCCTCCGCCAGGTTTTACCCGACATCAAGGCCCTGCGAGATGTGAGCAGCGAAGAGCTGGAAGCCCACAAAGCCCTGTTGCCGGAGACAGTTTACCGGCGCTGTCGCCACGTGGTCGGCGAAAATGAGCGGGTCTTGGCCGCAGTGGCTGCGCTCCGGCAAGGGGATTTGGCAGAGATGGGGCGGCTTATGGATGCGAGCCACGCCAGCCTGCGCGATGACTACGAGGTGAGCAGCGACGCGCTGGACGCCATGGTTGCGGCCATGCGCCAGGCGCCCGGCTGTTATGGGGCCCGGCTTACCGGCGCCGGCTTTGGCGGTTGCGCCGTAGCCCTGGTCAAGCCCGGCGTCGAGCAGCAGGTGGCCGACGCCATCTACCGGGACTATCCCCGAGCAACCGGTATCTGGCCCGATGTCTACACGACCCACGCCGCCAGCGGCGCGTATGTTGTCGAACTGAAGTAGATCGAAGCGTCGGCGCGGGCGATGCAGGCGGCCCATCTGTGCTTTATCGGTTTCGGCAGTTCGTTCGTGGGCACCCGGCAGTGAAAGGGGACTGGTGGGGTTTAACGGCTCTCGCCGCCGGCGTCAGGCGGCTCTCGCGGGTCGATCATCTGATCGACATGCAGCCAGATCACGCGCGAGTAGCGGAAAACAAGGGGCCAAGACACCAGCAGCACACCGCTGATGACCAGCAGAAAAACGAGGGGCGAAACGCCGGTAAAATAGAGGAAGAGGGCCAGCGGGGCGAGCATCAGAAAACCGATCGTATAGGCGACAAACATGGCATTCAGGTAATAGCCGGTTTCTCGTTCAAAGCGCACGCCGCAGACCGGGCATTCTTTGTTGGTTTGAAGAAAGGCGCGAAAGATCGCACCCTCCAGGCAAACCGGGCAGCGTTGGCCGAGAATTGCGCCTAAGCGACTCATTGCGCCCTTCTCACGCTCAACCCCCTTGAGGCTCAAACCGGTACCCGACGCTCAGTTCATTCAGCAAATAGACGGGCTTTTTGGGGTTGGGCTCGATTTTGCGCCGGAGATGCCAGATGTAGACACGCAGATAGTCAATATCATCGATATATTCGCAGCCCCAAACGTTTTCCAGGATCTGCTGGAACTCGAGTACGCGCCCTTTCCATTGCACCAGGTAGGATAGGAGGCGATATTCGGTCGGCGTCAGTTTGACCAGTTCTCCGTTCACAGTAATCCGCCGCGTCTCCAGATCGACCACCAGGTATCCATCGTCATACAGAGCCGCCTGCGTCGGGGTCGTTGCGACCGGCATCTGTGCCCGCCGCAGGTTAGACCGTATCCGCGCCAACAGCTCACCGAGGCGAAACGGCTTGGTCATGTAGTCGTCCGCGCCGAGGTCCAGACCTCGCACGACGTCATCCTCTTGCCCCTGAGCCGTCAGCATAATGACGGGCGTATCACTCATCTCCCGCACCCGCTGCATCACTTCAAACCCATCTAATTTGGGCATGCTCACGTCGAGAATAACCAAATCGGGCCTGGATTCGTGAAACTTGCGCATGCCCTCCTGACCGTCGCCTGCCACAAGGACCATATAGCCTTCTGCCTCCAGACTGTAGCAGATCAATTCGGACAGCGTGGGATCGTCATCGACGACGAGAATCTTCGAATCGGGCATGTCATTTTTCACGTTTGCTGACACAGTGAGCTTGTTTTGCCGACATGATGCCGGATCTACCTTACGGCTGAAATTACGATAATCCGGGCGACATGCACTTCGTTATCGCCAACGTCGGCCAACAGAGACGGGCGACCGGCTTTTGTTCTACCGGTCCGATCGCCCGCACTTGCCGGTAATGCAGCCCTGTAGCTACACCTTACGCCTGACGGCCACAGTGACCGGACGGCCGTTGAGTTCGAAACTAGCCTGAGGCAGATGGCCGGGCACTTCATCTCCCTGAACCGGGTGCAGCTGTACGAGATCGGTGCTCAGCGTCTCCTGGCGTACGTAGCGACCGTACGTGACCAAC
>CAYZLP010000230.1:5840-7449 GCA_964478635.1 uncultured Caldilineaceae bacterium | reverse complement strand
GCGAACGCTATCTGAGTACTGCGCTCTTTGCCGACCTGCGGGAGTAATTGGAGAATAAAGGGCGCTGCATCGAGTGGCATAGCAAAAAGCAGAGGGAGCCGGAGTCTGTGACAACAGGCAGAACACAGAACACCCTCCGCCAGCCACCGTGCAGCGCCTGTCCCACGGAGGAACGACATGTTGAGAAGACTGCAAAGCGATATCAGCGTCGTCTTTGAACGCGATCCTGCGGCCCGAAGCGCTTGGGAGATTTTCTTTTGCTATCCCGGACTCCATGCGCTCTGGTTCTACCGGGTCAGCCACTGGCTCTGGAACCGTCGCCTCTACTTCGCCGGTCGCTTCGTTTCCCATGTGGGACGCTGGCTCACGGGCATCGAGATTCATCCCGGCGCAACCATCGGCCCGGGGCTCTTCATCGACCACGGCATGGGCGTCGTGATTGGCGAAACGGCCGAAATCGGCGAGCAGGTAACCATCTACCACGGCGTGACGCTGGGTGGCGTCAGCTGGCGCAAAGAGAAGCGCCATCCCACCATCGGCAATCACGTGGTGATCGGGGCGGGGGCCAAAGTCCTGGGTCCCATCACCATCGGCGACTACACGCGCATTGGCGCCAACTCGGTCGTCGTCAAGGATGTGCTGCCCAATTCGGTGGTGGTCGGCGTCCCGGGGCGGGTACGCATGCACGAAACGCTGCGCTATCGGGATACCAAGCACGAAGACCTCGAGCACAACGAACTCCACGACGCCACCATGGAACGCGTGCAGGAGCTAAGCAGGCGTCTCAGCCGGGTGGAAGCCGAACTCGGCTCCGTCCATGGCAGTCTGGCTGAGGAAGAAGCCATGGTCGGCAACGGCTATCAAGGACCGTGGGGCATATGACAATCCCATGAATCAACGGCGTGCAGTGCTCTACCTTCTAGTAGCCGTGGTGCTCTTCAGCACGAGCGGTCTGCTGATCAAACTCACCACGCTGGATGCCCTGGCCCTGACCGCTGGGCGCAGCATGGTGGCCGGGCTAATCTTTCTCCTCTACCTGCGGCGGCCCCAGTTCACCTGGTCGGTGGCGCAGATTGGCGGCGCCTTCGGTTATATTGGCGCCCAGGTCTTTTTCGTGGCGGCCACCCAGCTTACCTCTGCAGCCAACGCGGTGCTACTGCAGTTTACGGCGCCCATCTACGTTGCGCTCTTCGGCATCTGGTTCCTGGGCGAGCGGGCCCGGCGCGTCGACTGGATCACCATGGCCGTTATCGGTTTCGGCATGGCGCTCTTCTTTGCCGGCGGGCTAACGGCCAGTGGCATTCTGGGCAACGTCTACGCTATCCTCTCCGGCATCTCTCTCGCGTGGCTGGTGCTCTTCATGCGCAAACAGAAGGACGGTTCCCCGCTGGAAACCGTCCTTCTCGGCAGCATCTTTGCCACCGTGCTCTTTCTGCCCGCGCTCTGGCGCAGCACGCCTACACCGGCCGATTGGGGCATCATTCTCTTTTTGGGCATTTTTCAGTTGGGCGTACCCTTCATCCTCTACTCGACGGCCATTCGCTATCTGGACGCGGTGGAAGCCATCCTCATTCAAGCGCTGGAGCCGATTCTCAATCCCATCTGGGTC
>CAYZLP010000230.1:0-5740 GCA_964478635.1 uncultured Caldilineaceae bacterium | reverse complement strand
GCCGTTTCCGTGCGCAGATCGGCCGCTTCATAGGAGCCGGCGCCCGAAATCGAAACCGACTGATCGGCGACGGTTCCGTGTAGTATGGCCCGACCGCCACCGGAAAAATCGACCTCGACGCCGTCTGCCTGCAAGTCCTGAACATCGATCGTCCCTACCCCGCTCAGTCTTATGTCGAGTCTCTGCGTTGTCAACGGTTCGACGTCAATGCGGCCTGCCCCGGAGAATTCGAGCGCCTGCAGTCCGGGAACCGTCACCGCGTAGCGGATGCCCTGCACAGGCGGCTGAAAGAGAGCGAAACGTCGCCGATCCTCTACGTGGAGCGTATCGCCTTCGACGTAGATACGCAGGCGCCCCAAATCGCGCGGATTCCCTTCAACCACGATGGCCGGCCGTTCGCCGGCAGTGACCACCATCTCGCCAACGGCAGACATGGAGATACGGTTGAAGTCTTGCAGGTTTGCCCAGTCAGTGGGATCGGCCCGATCGAAAACACCGAAAATCAAGGCCAATATAACGCTACCGAAAAGGAGCATCGCCAGAATCAGGGCTGCGGCAGCAAAAATGGCTCGGTTGCTCATGAGCGGCTCCTGGAGAACTTCTACTCTACGTCAACGTCAAGTCTGTGACAGCGGCGTCACGCCACCATACTCTACGCCGGTGAGGTAGGCAACGTCGCGCTTCCAGGTCGTCAAATCGGCCATGGAGAATTGGTTGAGATGGTCGTGGCCGCAGGCGCGGGCCAGAACCTGCATGAGTGCGACGGTGGCCTCGAGATAATTCTGTAGCCGGAGAGCCGACTTGCGAATCTCCAGGCGCCGACGCAGGTGTTCCTTCTGGGTGGCAATACCGACCGGGCAGTTGTTCGTGTGGCAGGCGCGCATGCCCAGGCAACCGATAGCCTGAAGCGCGGCATTGGCCACGGCCACGCCGTCAGCGCCCAGGCCAATGGCCTTGACAAAGTCGGATTCGGTCCGCAAACCGCCCGTGATGATGAGCGTCACGTCCGGACGATTGCGCCGATCAAGGTGGCGGCGCGCTCTGGCCAGAGCGGCCATGGTGGGAACGGAAATATTCTGCTTGAAGATTTCCGGCGCCGCGCCGGTGGCGCCGCCGCGACCGTCGAGGATGATATAGTCCGCGCTGGCATCCAGGGCAAAGTCGATATCGTCCTCGATATGTTGAGCCGAGAGCTTGAAGCCAATGGGAATCCCATCCGTGGCCGCGCGCACCTCATCGGCCAATTTGCGAAAGTCCGCCGGCGTCCGCAGGTCCGGGAACGTTGCAGGGCTGATTGCGGCCTGGCCCTCTTCAAGCCCCCGTACGTCGGCGATCTTGGCCGTCACTTTGTTGCCCGGCAAATGACCGCCGGTGCCGGTCTTGGCTCCCTGACCACCCTTAAAGTGGAAGGCCTGCACGCGGGACACCTGTTCAAGGCTCCAGCCAAACTTGGCCGACGCCAGCTCGTAGAAGTAGCGCGAGTTGGCCGCCTGTTCCTCCGGCAGCATGCCGCCTTCCCCCGAGCAAATGCCGGTACCGGCCAGCTCCGCGCCGGTCGCCAGAGCGATCTTGGCCTCTTCGCTCAGCGCGCCGAAGCTCATGTCGCTGACAAAGAGGGGAATCTCCAGGCGCAGTGGCTTGCGGGCGTTGGGGCCGATGATCAACTCCGTACCCACCGGTACATCATCCAGCAGGGGACGGCGGGCGAGTTGGGCCGTCAAAATTTGGACGTCGTCCCAACTGGGCAGGGTAGTCAGAGACACGCCCATGGCCGACACCTGACCGTGATGTCCCCACTTGTCCAAACCATGCTTGGCCAGATGCTGAATGTAGTGATTTTTGGCCTCGTCCGCCGTGCCGTGAATGTCCTGATAGAGGCCCAGATATTCATGACGGTCGTAAGGTTGGGGATGATCGACGGCCCAGCTCGCGATTTCGGCCCCATCGACGTAGACTGCGTCATAGTCGACGTCTACCCAGGCAGTGAATTTGTGGAGCGCTTCGCTGTTGTTATATTCACTGACGCCGGTGTCGTAGCGGTAGTCCCAGTTGTGGAGGCCACAGATCAGATTGTCGCCCTCGATATGGCCGTCGCTCATCAACGCGCCCCGGTGCTGGCAGCGACCGTAGAGTACGGAGACGGCATCGTCATAGCGGACGACAACCAGGTCCACATTGGCTACCATGGCGTAGTGGGGGACGCGATCGGGCAATTCGCTCCAGGCAGCAATTTTGGCGGGCTGGGTGCGGGTTCCGGCAGGCTGATTCAAGTTGGTCTCCTTGTTGGTTCAGTGGTTGGACTAACCATCAGCTTACAATGCTAGCATGAACGGGGCAAACGTTCCGTAACAAGTCCAACGCGCATCCTATTGCCGGACAAGCCGCGGCGGTTCGATTCCGGCCATATCATAAGACAACTTTAGAGTTGGCCTGAAAGAGTGATAAAATGAGGACATCATAGCGACTTCAAAAATCGTCCCATCAACCCCGGTGACAGGATTTTACTATGGCGTCAGCCATTTGACTCGACGCACTTACTGCAACGGTTATCCAGTCTATCAAAGGAGCATACGATGAAACGCACACTCTTGTGGAGCCTGCTAACGATCTTGCTGGTAGCGGGCCTTGTCGTGGCCGGATGCGCCGCGCCCGTCGCGCCGGCGCCGGCCGAATCCGGCGACAGCGCCGCCGCAGACGAAGCCGTATCGATTCAAATTTTCTATCCAGTTGCCGTCGACGCGCCCATTGCCGACATTCTCAACGGCTATATCGAAGAGTTCCAGGCAGCCAATCCCAACATCACGGTCGAACCGGTCTTCTCCGGCGGCTACGGCGACGTCAAAACCGCCATCCAGACCACCATCGAGGGCGGCGGCGAGCCACCCGCCCTGGCCGTGATGCTGGCCACCGATATCTACGACCTGGTCAATGCCGGCTACGTAGCCCCGCTAGATGATTTCCTGGCTGCGGCGGATCCCGCCTACCTGGACGATTTCTTCCCGGCCTTCATGGCCAATTCCGTGTACGATGGCCAGACCTGGAGCATTCCCTTCCAGCGCAGCGCCGTGGTGCTCTACTACAACGCCGATCTCTTCGCCGAGGCAGGCATTGAGCCGCCGGATAGCTGGCAGAGTTGGGCCGAAGCAGCCAGTGCGCTGACCGAACGCGACGGTGAAAATGTCACCCGTTGGGGCATCGAATACTCATCCGATTGGCCCTACTGGCTCTTCCAGCCCCTGGCCATTGGCGCCGGTCAAAACATCATCGGCGAGAGTGACAGCGAGGTCTTCTTCGATACGGACGCCGTGAAGGAAGCAGCCCAATTCTATATCGATCTCTCTCAGGAATACGGCGCGACGCCGGCCGGCGTTCAGGCCAATTGGGGACAGGGACCCACGGATCTGGCCAGCGGCCAGACCGCCATGGTCGTTCATTCGACCGGCAGCCTCAGCGGTATCCTCAATCAGGCCGATTTTGAAGTTGGCGTCATGCCGATTCCCGGGAAGGAAGCAGGAACCTACGCCAGCGTTCCCGGCGGCGGCAACCTGTACATGATGGATGGAATCTCCGACGCGGAGAAAGCCGCAGCCTGGAAGTTCATCGAGTTCCTGACCGAGCCTGAGCGAGTGGCTGATTTCAGCATCCAGACCGGCTACATTGCCGGCCGCCAGAGCGCGTACGATACGGACGCCATGCAAAGCTACCTGGCCGAGGTTCCGCAAGCGGCCGACACGCGCGACGCGCTCCAATATGCCGAGGCCGAGTTCACCGTTCAGAATCTGGGCGAGGTACGCGGGATTTTCCACGACTACCTGCAGCGCGCGTTTAACGGCGAGATGAGCGTGGCGGATGCCATGGCAGCAGCCCAATCCGAAGCCGATGCGGCCTTGGAGCCCTTCCGCTAGACGCGCTTGCTCGAACCTAGCGTGATCACAGACCGGGTTTCTGGCAGAAACCCGGTCTGTTCATCATCCCTGCCACAGTCTCGCCCTGTCGGTCGCTTGGCGACCGCAGCCAATTCCAGTTGAGCAATCTGCAGCTAGGAGGCAAATCCATGCCGCCTGCAGCCCGGCGTCGCACATCTCTGCTGCCCTATCTCCTGATCCTGCCGACCGCGTTCTTTGTCGCACTCTTCACGGCTTGGCCTACGATCCTGGCCCTTTACCAAAGCTTCTTTCTCCAACGCCTCAACATCGCCCGTTTCCGGGAGCCGACCTTTGTGGGGATGGAGAACTATGCGGAGCTCTTTGCCGATCCGCGTTTTCATCGCGTCCTGATGAATACCTTCATCTATGTCCTCGGCACCGTACCAGTGAGCGTAATTTTGGCCTTTCTCTTCGCGCTGCTGGTCAACCGGACCATGCGGGGTATCGGCTTGGCGCGCTTGAGCTTCTTCACGCCGACGATTCTGCCCCTGGTCAGCGCCGCGACCATCTGGCTCTTCATGTTTACGCCGGATTACGGCATATTCAACACCACGCTCACGTTTCTCGGCTATCGCGGTCCCCAGAATTGGACGGCCAACCCCAGCCTGGCCCTCTTCGCCGTCATGATTGTGGCAGTCTGGAAAAATGCCGGCTATTACATGATCTTCTATCTGGCCGGGCTGCAAAGCTTGCCGTCCGACGTCTTCGAGGCTGCGGCCATCGACGGCGCCAACGGCTGGCAGCAACTCTGGCGGATCGCGTTTCCCCTTTTGCGACGCACGACTCTCTTCGTCACGACAATCGCGTTCATCGGCGCGTTTCAGACGGTCGATCACATCTTTGTGCTCACCCAGGGCGGTCCCAGTCGCGCCAGCACGGTATTACTCTACTACCTGTGGGAGGAGCGTTTCCAAAACCTGAACGTCGGCCGCGCGTCGGCCCTGACCGTCGTTCTGGTTGTCGTCCTGCTCTTTTTCACCATCACCAACTTTGTCCTCGGCGAGGAGCGAGAGGAAAGCTATGCTCGCTAACTACGAAGCAAAAACTCTGCGCGCCCGGCTCGGGCGGCTTGCGCTCCTGGCCGTTACGATGGTGTTGGCGATCTCCTGGGCCGTGCCGGTTGCCTGGGCCCTGGTCGCCTCCATCCGGCCGGCCAACGATCCGCTGGGGCGCGGCGATGTCTGGTTTGCCTTTCCGCTGACGCTGGAGAACTACCAGCGCGCATGGTCATTGGCGCCATTTGATCAATATTATGTCAATACAATTCTGATCGTCGTCATGATCTTGGGCGTTCAGCTCGTGACCATTACGCTGGCAGGGTTTGCCTTTGCTCACTACAGCTTTCTGGGCAAGCGCGCCTTCTTCTTCTTCATCCTGCTTCAGCTCATGATTCCGACAACGGCCCTTCTCTCACCCAACTTCGGCACAATCCGCGCCCTGGGCCTCTTTGACACGCGCTTGGCGGTGGCGATTCCCTACTTCGGCTCCGCTTTCGGCACCTTTCTCATGCGCCAAATCTTCCTGGAGGTGCCGCGCGATCTGGTCGATGCCGGCGTCATGGACGGCTGCAACTGGTGGCAACTGCTGCGTGCGGTCTACCTGCCGCCGGCCGTGCCCACGCTCATCGCCTTTGGACTCTCCTCGGTGGCCTGGCACTGGAACGAGTTTCTCTGGCCCCTCATCATCACCAACAGCGACAGCGCCCGCCCGCTCACGGCCGGCTTGGTGCGCTTTACGCAACTGGGAGAAATCGGGGCGCAGTGGTCCTTGCTCTCGGCCGCGACGCTCATGGTGACCGCGCCGCTCTTTATCGC
>CAYZLP010000229.1:0-7462 GCA_964478635.1 uncultured Caldilineaceae bacterium | reverse complement strand
CGCCGGCGCCGGCCTGCATGGCGGCATCGTGAACGGCGCGCTCTTCTACGCTGGTCACGCCCCGGGGCGTACTGATCATGACTTTGGGCTTGAAGAGAGGGCCGACAATGGGGTTGACGTTCCCTACAATGGATTGAATGAAATAGCGCAGCATGGCTTCCGTCACCACAAAGTCGGCGATGACGCCGTCGCGCATGGGGCGCGCGACCTCAATGCTCTCGGGCGTGCGCCCCAGCATGTCGTAGGCTTCGTGACCGACGGCCACCATCTTGTTGTCACGCAGGCGAATGGCCACGACCGAGGGTTCGTGCATGACGATGCCGCGGCCCTTGACGTGAACGAGTACGTTTACCGTACCCAGATCAATCCCAATGTTCTTTTGAAACATGTTGTCTCAGTACACACACCTTTTAGAAGTTCTGAAATTCAATTATACCCGCAGATCGAAGGTCTTCTCAAATCACTACCGTGCAAAAAGCCGGATCCCACTTGAGATCCGGCTTCCAGATACATGAATTGGCGGCCAGGGCCTAGTTATCCCCTTCGAAAGAGGGGCCTTCACGGCGGCGACGACGACGATGCGCAACCTTCAGGCGCAAGGTACTGCGTCGCAATGCAGCCTCCATGACGGGGCGCCGCTCGACGGGAACGCCTTCAGCCAAAGACTGGCGGGCCCGCTCCCGTGCAGCTTCGGCACGGGCAATGTCGATCTCGTCGGCATATTCAGCCACATCAGCCAGTACGGTCACCTTGTCCGGGCGGACTTCCACGACGCCGCCGGCCACGGCCAGAAACTCGGCATCACTGCCCTTATGCAGGATGATTTCGCCGATATCCAGCGTCGTGAGCAGGGGAGCATGGCCGCCCATGATGCCCATCTGTCCGTCCGCACCGGGCAAAGTAATCATGTCGACTTCGGTCGAGATGATCTGCCGTTCCGGCGTGACGACATCTACCTTAATGCTCATGGCATCTTATCCTTCGCGTTTAACCAGCGCGCAGGCTTGCGCCCTTTTCAACCGCTTCCTCGATGGTGCCCACCATGTAGAAAGCCTGCTCCGGCAGATCGTCATGTTTGCCGTCGAGAATTTCGCGGAAGCCACGCACGGTTTCCTCAATCTTCACAAACTTGCCGGGCGTGCCCGTGAACTGCTCAGCCACAAACATTGGTTGGGTCAGGAAGCGCTGCATCTTGCGGGCCCGGGCAACGGTCAGCTTGTCGTCCTCGCTCAACTCTTCCACACCGAGAATGGCGATGATGTCCTGGAGATCCTTGTAACGCTGGAGCGTCTGCTGCACCTGGCGCGCCACCTCATAGTGATCATCCCCCACGATCAGCGGATCGAGAATGCGGCTGGTGGAACCCAGCGGATCGACAGCCGGGAAGAGCGCCTGCTCGGCCAGGGAGCGCTGGAGCGTGATGGTCGCATCCAGGTGAGCGAAGGTCGTGGCCGGCGCCGGGTCGGTGTAGTCATCGGCAGGCACGTAGACGGCCTGCATGGAGGTAATCGAGCCGACCTTGGTAGAAGTAATGCGCTCCTGCAAATCGCCCATGTCGGTGCCGAGCGTCGGGGCGTACCCCACGGCGCTGGGCAGACGGCCCAAAAGCGCGGACACTTCCATACCGGCCTGCACGAAGCGGAAAATGTTGTCGACGAAGAGCAGCACGTCACGTCCCTCATCCCGGAAATACTCGGCCATGGTAACGCCGGTGAGACCAACGCGCAGGCGGGCGCCCGGTGGCTCGTTCATCTGCCCGAAGACCATGACCGTCGAGTCGATAACGCCCGACTCAATCATCTCGCGCATGAGGTCGTTGCCTTCACGGCTCCGCTCACCCACACCGGCGAAGATGGAATAACCGCTGTGGAACTCGGCGACGTTGTGAATGAGTTCCTGAATAACAACCGTCTTGCCCACGCCGGCGCCGCCGAAGATCCCCGTTTTGCCTCCCTTGGTGAAGGGCGCGATCAGATCGATAACCTTCACGCCGGTCTCAAAGACCTCGGCCTGAGTGCTCTGCTCATCAAATGCGGGCGGACGGCGATGAATGGGGTAGCGCTCTTCGGTGACGACCTCGCCTTTGCCGTCGATCGGATCGCCGGTCACGTTGAAGAGACGTCCCAAAGTCTCCGGGCCCACGGGAACGGTAATGGGCGAGCCCTCCGAAAAGGCCGTCATGCCCCGGCGTAAACCGTCGGTGCTGCCCATGCAGACGCCGCGCACGACGCCGTCGCCGAGCTGCTGTTCGACCTCGAAGGTCTCGATGCG
This sequence comes from uncultured Caldilineaceae bacterium, assembly GCA_964478635.1. Taxonomy (GTDB): domain Bacteria; phylum Chloroflexota; class Anaerolineae; order Caldilineales; family Caldilineaceae; genus JAGRCP01. The sequence goes on along the minus strand of CAYZLP010000229.1, from coordinate 5,191 downwards.
GCCATTACCAAGGTCGACCCGCACGGCGTCGTAGATCTCGGGCAATTGGTTTGCAGGAAATTCAAAATCGACCACCGGGCCGATAACGCTTTGGACTTTTCCAACCAGTTGTTCAGGCATTCTGGACTCCTAGTATAAAACGGCGTAAATACCACGACGGAAATTCGGCACTCCTACATCTAGTAGAAACTGTATATTCGTTTCCGCCGGGATTTACTAGTTCGGCGTGAATACTTCGACAGTTTGTCTCACACAAAGTGCGTTTCCGCCGGGAATTATCAGCAACTTACCGCTTCTGCCGTAGCAGACAATTCTTTTCAAGCCTATTCCTGGGCCACCGAACCGCCGATGATGTCCATAAGTTCGTTGGTGATGCCCTCCTGGCGCGCCTTGTTATAGGTCAGCGTCAGGCTATCGACTAATTCCAGCGCAGCATCGGTTGCGTTACGCATGGCCACCATGCGGGCGGAGTGCTCACTGGCGATCGATTCATAGAGAGCCTGAAGAATCTGGACTTCCGTAAAGCCATAGAGTACCCTGCTCAAGACCGCCTCCGGCGACGGTTCAAAAATATACTCCGGGGCCATGCTCACCGAAGGTTCGGCCGGCTCGATGGGCAAGAGCTTACGCACGACGGGCTCTTGTACGACCGTATTGACGAAGTCGGTATAGATCAGGTGCACCTCATCGAAATACCCCTGACTGTAATCATCGACGACTAACCGCGTGATCGGCGCCACATCATAAGATGTCGGATTATCGGGCATATTCATAAACTCAGCCCGAACTACCGGATCATAGCGCAGCAGCCAATCGCGGCCCTTGCGCCCGACGGTTACCGCCTCTACCTCACGGCCCTTGGCCCGCTCGGCGCGCATGAAATTGGCCGCCGCCCGGATCACGTTGGCATTGAAACCGCCGGCCAAGCCGCGATCGGCCGTGATCAGGATGATCCCGACCCGCTTAACCGGACGAACCTGAATGAGCGGATCGAGTTCGTTTTCGGTACTGGGCAGGCGTGCGATGTAGGAGAGCACTTCACTGGCCTGGATAGCGTAGGGACGCGTCGCCGTGACCTGATTTTGGGCTTTCCGCATTTTGGCCGCCGAAACGGCCTCCATGGCTTTGGTAACCTGCGAAATGTTTTTTACCGACCGAATACGGCGTCGGATTTCTCGTGTATTCGCCACAGCGAAGGACTCCCCTCAATGGCTGAAAGGTCAATTGTCGATCGGGGAGAAGCGTGCGCAAGCGCGGAATCGCATATCTCCTCCGATCGACAACACCAGAGCTATTCGGGCGGACTCCACGTCTTGTTGAAGTCGTCCAGGGCAAGGCGCAAGGCATCCTGCGTCTCGGGCGCCAGGTCATTGGTCCGCATAATGGACTGGCCGACCTCCGGATGACTTGCATCCATGTAGGCATGCATGTCGCTTTCCCAGTTCTTTACATACTGAACAGGGACCTTGTCGACATAGCCGTTACCGGCAGCCCAGAGACTCATCACCTGCTTGTCGAGTTCGAGCGGCTGGTATTGGGGCTGCTTCAGCAGCTCGGTCAACCGGCGACCGCGATCGAGCTGGCGCTGGGTGGAGGCATCCAAGTCGCTGCCGAACTGGGCGAAGGCCGCAAGTTCCCGGAACTGGCTCAACTCCAACTTGAGGCGGCCGGCCACCTTCTTCATGGCCTTGGTCTGGGCGGAACCACCGACACGGCTCACCGAGATACCGACGTTCAAGGCCGGCCGGATGCCGGCATAGAAGAGATCGCTCTCCAGGAAGATCTGGCCGTCGGTGATGGAAATCACGTTGGTCGGAATGTAGGCCGACACGTCACCGGCCTGGGTTTCAATCACGGGCAACGCCGTCAGGCTGCCCCCACCATATTCATCATCCAGGCGCGCGGCCCGCTCGAGCAGGCGGCTGTGGAGGTAGAAGACATCACCGGGATAGGCTTCACGGCCGGGCGGGCGCCGCAGCAGCAGCGAAACCTGGCGATAAGCTTGCGCGTGCTTGGAAAGGTCATCGTAAACGATGAGCGCGTCCCGGCCCTGCTCCATGAACTCCTCGCCAATCGCGCATCCGGCGAAGGGGGCCAGATACTGGAGCGCGGCGGGGTCGGAAGCAGAAGCGGTCACGACGATGGTGTGCTCCATCGCACCGTACTTCTCCAGCGTGCCGACAACCTGGGCAACACTCGACTGCTTCTGGCCGACGGCCACGTAGATGCAGATGAGATCCTTGCCCTTCTGGTTGATGATCGTATCGATGGCGACGGCCGTCTTACCCGTCTGGCGGTCGCCAATGATCAGCTCACGCTGACCCCGGCCGATGGGAATCAGGGAATCAATCGCGGTAATACCGGTCTGCACCGGCGTATCCACCGGCTGGCGCAAAATCACGCCAGGCGCAATACGTTCCACCGGGCGGAAACTGTCTGCGTCGATGGGGCCTTTGCCGTCCACGGGCTGACCGACGGCATTGATGACGCGCCCAATCAGGGCATCGCCTACGGGCACGGAGGCAATGCGTCCCGTGCTGCGCACCAGGTCGCCTTCTTCAATGTCGGTAAATTCGCCCATAATCATGACGCCGACGTTGTCTTCAGTCAGATTCAGGGCCAACCCGAGCACACCGCTCTTTGTGAACTCGACCAACTCACCGGCCATGGCGCCTTCCAAGCCGGAAATCAAGGCGATGCCGTCACCGACTTCGATGACCTCGCCCACGTCCACTTGGGTCGCGGTGGGCTGAAAATTCAGAATTTGCTGCTTCAGTAATGCTGTGATGTCGTTTGTTTGCACAGCCACTATGACTTTCCTCCTATTCGGGACAATCCTCGCTGCCGATCAAAAGATCGACGGATGCACCGGGCGGCCCGGGCCGCATCCAGGCGCTAGCGAACCGCGGACGACAGCGACTCGCGCAGCGTAGCCAACCGACTCGCCACCGACGTATCGATCAGGTGATCACCGACCCGCACACGCAGACCGCCCATAAGCGACGGATCTACCCGGAAGGAGAAGATCAAGCCGTCGCCATACTCGCTGATCAGTTTACGCTGCATCTGCTCCTGATCTTTTTTGCTGAGCTCTACGGCGCTGACGATTTCCGCTTTCATTGGCGCCCGCTGTCCGCTCACCGACTCAACCAGCGAGCGGGAGACATCCGCGACCAAGTCCAAATCGCCTTGCTCCCCCATCAGCAGCAGCAAATTGATCACCTCGACCGGCGTGTCGGCAGGCAAAGCGCCACTGAGCGCTTTGCGCCGCTGATCGGCACTGCTGTCCTTGTCTGCCAGCGTCTTGCCAAGCTTCGGGTCACTTTTCAATGCCGATTTCGCCTGTCCCAAAGCAGTATCCCAGCGTTCGAGCATGGCCTGCAGCACGGCCTGGGCATATCGTTCCGCCTGCGCTTGCTTGTCGCTCATTAGGCGCCCCCGTTTTGCTGCGCCAGGAATTCAGCGACAAAGCGCTCCTGCTCCGCCTTGTTGGAGAGCTCGCGACCGAGCACTTTTTCGGTAGCCAGAATCGCCAATTCGGCAATCTGCTTGTTGACATCGGCCAGCGCCAGAGCGGCCTGCTTCTCCGCATCGACCTGGGCCTTCATGCGAATATCCTGCGCTTCGCCGTCGGCGCGAGAGCGAATTTCCTGCGCCACTTTTTCGGCGTCACGTGTTGCCTGGGCCCGGATTTCCTGAGCCTCGCGGCGCGCCTCTTCCACTATTTTGGCCTTTTCCTGCTCAGCTTCCTGGGCAGCTGCACTCGCGCGCTCGGCGTCCTTCATACTCTGGGCGATGCGCTCTTTGCGCTGATCCAGCATATTCAGAACAGGCTTATAGAGTACAAGTCTCAGGATGACCACCAACAGCAAGAAGTTGATGATCTGCGAGACAAGAAGGCCCCCACTGATACCTAATTGATCCAAGATGTGCCTCCTCTCATACAAACGCAATTGCGCAATTGGCCCGACCGGAAGAGATTATCCGCCGCTCTTTGCCGCTGCGCAACTGGAATGTGTCTCGGCTAGAGAAATGTGAGCAGCAGTGCCATAACCAGCGCGAAAATGCCCATCGACTCAGCAAACGCAATACCCAGAATCATGTTCGTCTGGACCGTACCGGCTGCTTCCGGATTGCGCCCCATGGCCTCCATGGCCTTCGAGCCGATCAAACCAATACCGATACCTGGGCCAATCGTTCCCAGACCAATGGCCAGACCAGCGGCAAGCTGCTTCATCGCCTCAGCATCCATTGTTTGCATCTCCTTAAACTAAATGATTGATACTCTACTGATTTGGTCAAAACTCAGACCGGCAATGCCTTACACCGGCTGAAAACTGCGCTGGCTTCACGTTCGGGCCGGCGGGAATCACTTCCCACCGAACTGCAATCCCCCCACCTATGTCACCGGACAATCCAAACCGACACAAGTCGCAAGAGGTTGTCACAAACATAGAGGGCCGATATGACCGCTAGTGATGCTCAGCGTCGTGACTGACGGTTGCCATGCTAAAGAAGACCAGGGCCAGCATCATGAAGACCAGCGCCTGGATGAAGCCCACAAAGACCTCCAAAACATAGAAGGGAACGGGCAACAAGAATGTAATCAAGAACGCCATGGTGGCAAGGATAATCTCACCGGCGAAGATATTGCCGAATAGACGAAAGCCAAACGCAACCAGGCGGGAGAACTCTGAAATGAGTTCCAGAATGCCGACAAAGGCGTTGATCAGCTTCATACCGATATTCTCGCCGCGCCAGGTGAAGAATTTCCCGAAGTAGCCGGCGCCCAGGGCCTGCACGCCAAAAACCTGCACCATCACCATGGTCACCAGGGCCAGGGCAAAGGTCACATTCAGATCAGCGCTCGGCGCACGGTAGATGGGAATAAATTTGGTTTCGCCCTCTTCCGCGGCGGCCGGGGCCGGCTCAACCGATGAGGGCTGGACCAGAATCAGATCGCCGTTGGCCATGGCCAGTTGCCCATCCAAACGATAGCCGTGATCATCACCCTCTGTAGAGTTATGCTCATCAGCCGGCGCGCCCTCGCCCCCCTCTTCGCTATGAATCTCTTCCGTACCGTGACTGCCCTCATAGGGTTGGTAGACGCCAATACTACCCACACCCGGAATCAAACCGCTCCAGTTGGAAATGATGATAAAGAGAAATATCGTCATCACCCAGGGAAAGA
>CAYZLP010000228.1:0-7469 GCA_964478635.1 uncultured Caldilineaceae bacterium | reverse complement strand
GTACATCCTCACGAACATTTTAGGGCGCAATGTACGTATCATGCCGGCAGTACAATGAAGACATGAACCTTTGTCTGCTTCTGCCGGCGTTCAATTCGTCCCGTGGTTCCGGTCGTTGATGCGACATGCATGTCTTGCTTGGTAGGATAGTACTTCGCCGTAGCCGATGCGTCCCGATGAGGTACCGCAAACGTCCCTTTCCGGTCCCGCTAATTGCCAGCGGACGCGCAGTACGACGGTTGTACTAACGCAGGTGGAATCACATCCATGGCACAGGTGATTGTCCGACTGCTTGGTTCCCCACAGATAGAACGGAATGGGACGCTCATTAGCGGGATCCGGCGCAAGGGCGTGGCCATCCTTGCCTACCTGGCTACCATGAATGAGCCCCAGCCCCGGGATACTCTTGCCACGCTACTGTGGCCCGACTACGGCCAAGCCGACGCACGTGGCAATCTTCGCCGCGCACTCTACAATCTCAAGTCAACCATCGGCGATGAGGTCCTTCGAACTAGAGACGACACCCTTACTTTGGCCGGGGAAGATTGCGTCTGGTGCGACGTCCGGGCGTTCAGTCTCATCACAGAAGCGCATGAACGAGATGCACTCGATGCGGCGGCCCTGCAGGCAGCGTTGGACCTCTACCGGGGCGATTTTCTCCAGGGGTTCTCCCTGGAAGACAGCGTTGACTTCGATGAATGGCAGCTGCGCCAAGCGGAACTGCTGCGAATCGGCTTCGTGGATGGCAGTGCCAAGTTGGTCGCTGATCTGAAGGATCGAAGCGCCTACGGTGAAGCGATCGCCGTAGCCCGGCGCTCTTTGGCTGTTCTACCTAGCTGTGAGGCGACCCACTATGCGCTTATGGAGCTCTATGCCCAGAGCGGGAACCGTGCGGCGGCGCTTCGACAGTATGAACAGTGCCGGAAGACGCTGAAGATGGAACTTGCGGTCGAGCCCGATCTGCGCACCGAAGCGCTCTACGACCGCATTCGCAGCGGCGCGCTGAGCGTCAGCCCCAGCAGCGAAACCTTCGCATGGCGCCTACAAGGTAAGCACCGGGTTCTTCCCGGTCTGCCTACGACCTTCGTCCCTCGCGAAGACGATCTGCAAGCCATTCACGAGCGCCTCGCGAATCCGTTCTGCCGCCTGCTGACGCTGCTCGGGCCGGGCGGCATCGGCAAGACCTACCTGGCTATCCGGGCTGCGACCGAATTGGCTGACCACGAAGCGCTCTTCCCCGACGGCGTGGTCTGGGTCGACTTGGCCGGCATCGGTACGGTGGATGCAGTTCCCTCGGCTGTGGCTGAAGCTGTGGCCTTACGCTTTCATCGCGATGCACCGGAGACGAAGCAGCTTGTCAGCTACCTTTGCGGCAAGGATATGCTGCTCGTGCTCGACAATTTCGAGCACTTGATTCAGGCGACGGAGCAGGTTGGCCAAATCCTGGTCGGCGCTCCACGGTGCAAGATGCTGGTTACCTCACGGACGGCACTGCAGATCCGAGGGGAATGGCTTTATACCGTTGGCGGCATGCCCTATCCGGATGCAAATGGTAACGTGAGACCGCCGCAAACCAGCGGCCTGATGGACTACGGTGCAATACAGCTCTTCAGCCAAGCTGCCGCACGCTATCAGAATCGCTTCGTGATGGAGGAACATGCCGAGGCGATCGTAACGATCTGCCGGATGGTCGACGGCATGCCCCTGGCCCTGGAATTGGCGGCTGTTTGGCTGAAGACCATGCGCTGTGAGGACATACCCAACCTGCTGAGCGACAATGTTGAGATGCTGACTGCCCACGAGCGTTATGTTGATCCTCGTCAGGCCAGCATCCTCGCCATCTTCTCCGGCACCTGGAATACGCTCACTCATGCGCAGCAGCGTGCGTTGGCACGCCTGTCCGTTCTTCGTGGGCATTTCGATCAGACGGCGGCCCGGGCAGTGGCCGAGGTGGCCGACCTGGATCTGGAAGCGCTCATCGACCACTCGTTTCTGCGTCACATTGAGGCGGAGAATGCCTACTCGATTCATGAACTGCTACGCCAGTTGGCGGAACGCCAGCTGCAGGCGGAGCCAGAATTGGCCTATCGAACCCACCATGCGCACGCGAACTTCTATGCGGATTACCTGGACGCCTATCGGGATTCCATGCTGAGTACTGATCAGGTAGCGGCCCTCGATGCGGTTGCGGTGCAAATGGACAATATCCGTGCCGCGTGGCGCTGGGCTGTTCAACACCAGAAATGGCCGCTGATCGACAGGATGCTGGGGCCGCTGTTCGACTACTATAAGATCCGGAGTAAATTCAAAGAGGGCATGAATGCCGCAGCGGAAGCACTAGCGGCTTTACCCGCTGCTGAGACCGACCAACGCATGCTCATCCAGCTTCACAATCGAGCCGCCCACTGCCAGTACTATGCGGGGGAACTGGCCGACTCCCAGGTATCAGCTGCCACTGCGCACGCTCTAGCCGCCCAGGTGGACGCAATCGCGGAGGAGGCTTACGCTCTGCGTTTGCTTGGAATGAACGCTTATCGGGCTAATGATTTCGAGGCGGCGGATGCCTATCTGAATCGGGCGCTCGAACTCCATCGGCGTGCCGGAGATGAGGAGGGTGAAGCAGCCACCTGGTATGCGCTTGCCAGAAGGGCCATGCGGGAGAGCAATTTTGAAGTCGCAGTCGCGTACCTGCAAAATAGTCTTGCCATCAGCCGCCGTCTGCAGCGACCGGACTGGATTGCCTATGCGCTCGACATGCTGGCCTTTCTGAATTTTAACCTTCGGGACTACAAGCTGTCGATTGACTACTTTGAGGAAGCGCTAGAAATCTTCCAGGCAATCGATGACTGGCGGGGTGTGGCCAAGACGATTGGCGGGAAAGAGCGTTCCTGGTTCTTTTTGGGCCACGGCAGTGTGGAGGCGATTGAAGAAGCCGGTAGGCTGTCGCTGCAGCTCTTTGAAGCCATCGGAGATAGGAGGGAGATGGCCAGCCGTTGTCGGATTCTTTGCGAGGCGCAGCTCTATATTGGTGGCAGCATCGGTGCTGCCCGTGCCTATATCGACAAGGGGCTTGAGATTTCCAGCCAATTGCCTCAGTCAACGGAATATCGCAGATGTCTCGGGTATTCCGGCGTTGTCGCCGTGGCCGAAGGACAATACGAACAGGCCCGACGCGACTTTATGCTCGGCCTGCGCCTCTGCCAGACAGCAGGAGACAGAATGGGCGAGCAGGAAATACTGGCTGAACTTGCAATGCTCTTGGCTCATGGTCGGGGCATTCTTCCCAATGACGGTCATACGGAAGAGGAACGTCGGCTAGAAGCGGTTCGTTGGTTGAGCATGGTCCGGGGCAAATCCCCCGTGTACGTCTGGAACCATATTCACAATTGGGCAGATGAGTACTTGTCCAGACTGGCTACTGAACTTCCAGCCAGCGCGTTCGCTGCAGCCGAAGCGGAAGGTATCCTACTGGATCCTCAATCGCTGGTGGAATCCCTATTGGTAGATTGGTGTAGCGCCCAATCTGACGGTCCACAATCAAGATCCGTTCGTAGCTGCAATTGGTCGTAGCTGCAATTGGTCGTAGATGCAGCTGCACAACGACAGCTGCGATCACTTCCACCCGCCCCACCCGCCGTCCCTCGATGCTCATCCTGGCCGGCATCGCGTGGGTGATCCAGAAAAGTGTAGCCCGACCAGCGCGTCCTCAATGGTCGTCTCCTTTGGTCTGGCCGGATGCTGCTCTCCCTTGCCCGTCTGCTTGACGATCTGATCTCGGTTTTGGTTATACCTACTTGATATTCAGAGAAAAGGCACTATAATTGGCGATGTAAAGTAGCCTGCCTCATTTGATTTTCTGTCCTATTCTGACTTCGCTTTCAGCACTGCAGCCTCGATTCAGCAGCCTGGCAAAATATATTCGTAGCGCCTATGGCTGGCGGAAACCACATGACCCGAAAATGTCTGTGAATAGATGATTGACGGTGAATCTGCGCTTGTAGGAATTTGACAAGAAGCATATAGGATACATGACCAACCGTAACCCCGAGACCGATTCTACTTCACTTGATCTCTTCATAGGTCGGCGCACAGAGTCCGGCTACCCCATCACCGTAACCGCTTCGCCTGCTGGAAACGCCAGCGATTGCCTGGATATCGATACGTCCGATCTTGAACTGCTTGACGCGCTCGATTTCGTTGCGGTCGGCGAGGCCGATGCCGAATTCCTGCGCGGACTCGGGGATTTCTTCTTCCAGCGATTGTTCCGCAACGGGATCCGGGATGTCTACCGCGCCAGTCTTGCCATGGCTCGGAAAGAAGAGCGGAGCCTTTCGCTTCGATTCTACATTGAGCCATCTGAAGTTCAGGCCCTGCCCTGGGAATACCTGTTTGACGCACAGGAGGATCGGTTTCTGGCCATCGCTGCAGAAACGCCACTGGTCCGTCACATCCCCCTGCAACTTCCTGTGCGCACGAGTCGAGTCACCCTCCCGCTGCGAATCCTTGCCATCGTCAGCGCACCAAGTGATTCCCCTACTCTGGACGCCCAGCGGGAAATTAACAAACTGAACGCTGCACTCGCAGAGCCGATCAAGACCGGCGACTTTGAGATTACGCTGCTTGAAGATGGAAAGTTGTCAAGCATCATTGACGGAATCGAACGGGTGAAACCCCATATTGTGCACTTTATCGGTCACGGCATGTTTGACGGCGGACAGGCATACGTCTTGCTGGAAGACGACGATGGGCGGACAAGGCCACTAAACGACCTGATGTTTCGGGAGTTGTTCACCAGTACGACCACAGTACGATTGGTCGTGCTGAACGCCTGTGAGAGCGGCGCGCTGTCCAGTGCGCAGGCGATTTCTGGGATGGCTCCTCGACTGCTCCAACGTCAGGTCTCTGCTGTGGTCGCCATGCAGTTCCCGATTCAGGACGAGGCGGCCATTATGTTCACACGCCGTTTCTATGCTGCCCTTGCCAACGGCGATCCCATCGATGCGGCTGTCGCGCTGGCTCGCCGAGAAATCTATCTTTCGTTGGGTGCGGATCAAGCCGACTGGGGGGTCCCCATTGTCTTTTTGCGCGCCGCAAACGGCCAGATATTCACCATTGAGCAAGCGCCGGCCCTGCCCGAAGCTGCCCTGCCCCCGCCGCCGCAACCGGTGCGTCCGCCGCCAATTGAGCGACTTGTGGGGCGCGAAGATGAACTGCGCTACTATACGGAACAGCTTCAAACCACCAATCTTGCCGTAATCGCCGGCATGCCCGGGGTTGGGAAGACCAGCGTTGCCGCCATGCTTGCTGGACGTCTGGGCAACGAGCGGACAACCTTCTGGCACTCCTTTCGGCCGGGCGAAGGGTTGGAGGTCCTCGTCCAGAAATTGGCGGGCTTCCTATATTGGAACGACCAGCCGGAACTCTGGCAAATGCTCAAGGGCATTGAACAAGGTGGCGGTCGACTGCCGCCGATAGACGTGCTGTTCGATTATCTCTTTCAGATGCTATGGTCCCGAGGCTATCTACTCTGCTTGGATGATTTTGACGAGATAGACTCGGATCCTCTCCTAAAGGAACTGACCGACCGCATCTTGATTGCGCTGCAAGAGGGCAAGCTCTCCATCATCATCACATCCCGGCGGATTCCGGACTTTGTCTCGCTTGCCGACTTCCAAGCACTGGTCGGGCTGAGTTACGCGGATGCGAAGCGGTTGCTGGCAGGACGTGGACTGGACTTGCCGGCAGATCTTGTCGATGAACTCTATGTCAATACCGAAGGCAATGCTGAATTCTTTGTCATTGCCTTGAATGCGCTCGAACGGGCAGCAGAGCCGAAACGCCTGATTGCGCGGCTGGTTGAGACAGACGATATCGAACGCTACTTGCTCAAGGAACTGGATGAAAGCCTTAGCGACCTCGAACGTGCCATTGAGACTGTCGTGGCCCTCCTGGGACAGGCAAGCGTACGTCAGGTGATCGAACGAACGCTTGCTGAAGGTGATCTGCGGCGCAGCCTCTATGATTTGAGTGAGCGCTTCCTGCTCACCGTCTATGGGATTGAAGGGCGACGGATGTATGACCAACACGCCATCCTGCGCGCATTCTACCGTGAAATGAACTTCGGCGACACTGCGCGGACCATGCATCGCCGCGCGGCGGCATACTTCGAGCAAGAAGAGCAGGACTGGTTACGGGCGGCGCAGCAATATCTGGCCGCCGGTGAGGACGAACGGGCGGCGGAACTGGCCACGCAGCACGTCTGGACCATCATCAATTCGGGCCAGGCGCGCATGCTTTGCACCTTGCTGGAGCATTTTGCAGGCGCCAAGCTGCCGGCCGGCCTCTGGATTGATGTGCAAATCGCCAAGGGAGAAGTCTACTCCTTGTTGAGTGAGACGTTCTTGGCCCAGGAATGTCTCAACGAGGCGTATGGCCAGCTCACCGATCTGGACGACGGAGACGCCAACCGCAGACGACGCGCGCGTATTTGCCAGGCCATGGGGCAGTTGGTGCAATTTCATTCCCCCCAGGAAGCCCTCAGCTGGTTGGCGCGCGGATTGGATGAATTTGACAACGGGGCGCAAACGGCCGTTCAGCCATGGTCCGGCGAAGACCGTACGCTCATGGCCGGGATCTACGTGATCATGGCGCGGATCCAGGATGCGCTGGGGAACTATGAGACCGCACGCCGGCTTCTCGACGATGCCCTGCGCATTTTGCCCGCCGGGCCCAGCCACATACGCGCCCGGGCATTACTGAACCTGGGCAACGTCTGTGCGGCTCAGGGCCAGTCGGAACCGGCGCAGGCCGCCTATGAAGCGGCCCTTGATATCAGCGAACGGCTGCACGACCATTTCTTGCGCACCAAGTTGCTGGCCAATCTCGGGATCGATAAAGAGACTGCCGGGGATTGGGCCGGCGCGCTGGAGAATTATCGGCAGGCGCTGGCCCTGGCGGAGGCGCAGGGCAATGTGGTCGAGCAGGCGAGGATCAAGAATTCCCTTGGCATTCTGCTGACCAAACAGGGGGACGATGAGGAAGCCCACGTCATGCTGGCAGCATCGATTGCCCTGGCCCGGCGCCATGATCTGGCCGAGGATCTCCTGTACGGCTTGACAAGCCTGGCCGACCTGCTGATCCAGCAGCGCCAGGGGGAGAAAGCGCTGCCGGTCCTGCAGGAAGCGGAACAACTCGCGCAAACATCGGGCGTGCGCTATCCGCTAGTCTCCGTGCACTACGGCTATGCGCAGGTCTACCTTGCGGACGAGCAGCTTGTGGCGGCGCTGGAACATGCTGAAAACGCGGTGCGAGTTGCCCGGGAACTGGGGGTACGGGATCAGGAGGCCATCGCCCTGCGCGTCCTCGGGCGGGTGCTTGGCGAGATGGGCGAGCTTAACCGGTCCCTTGCCTCCTTTGCTGCCAGCCTGCAATGTCTGAACGGCCATGATCCCTATGAAACCGCCCGCACG
>CAYZLP010000227.1:0-7484 GCA_964478635.1 uncultured Caldilineaceae bacterium | reverse complement strand
GATGTCCAGGATTGGGACTCCCTGTCCGCTGAAGAGAAGAAGCTCTACGCGCGCATGATGGAGGTCTTCGCCGGCTTCCTGAGCCATACGGACCACTACATCGGCGAGCTGATTCAATTCCTCAAGGAAATCGGCCAATACGACAACACGCTGATCATGCTCATCTCCGACAACGGCGCCAGTGCGGAAGGCGGCCCCTCCGGTTCGGTCAACGAGAATGCCTTTTTCAACAACGTGCCCGACGACCTAGAGCTGAACCTGGCCGCCATCGACGATATCGGCGGACCCAAGTACTTCAATCACTACCCCTGGGGCTGGACCTTTGCCGGCAACACGCCCTTCCGCCGCTGGAAGCGGGAGACCTACCGGGGCGGCATCAGCGACCCCTTCATCGTCTCCTGGCCCAAGGGCATGAAGACCCGGGGCGAAGTGCGCAGCCAGTACGCCCATGCCATCGACATGGTGCCCACGGTGCTGGACGCGCTGGGCATCGAACCGCCGACGAGCATCCGGGGCGTAGCCCAGTCACCCATCGAGGGATTCAGCTTCGCCCATACCTTCGACGATGCGGACGCGCCCAGCAAGCACAACACCCAGTACTTCGAGATGTTCGGTCACCGCTCCATCTATCACAACGGCTGGCGCGCGGTCTGCCCGTGGCCGGGAACGTCGTTCATCGAGAGCGGCAAGGAGTTCGGCACGCCCATGTCGTACGAGGAGTTGACCGAACTCGATCAGCAGGGCTGGGAGCTCTATCACGTCGATGGGGACTTCGCCGAGACCGCAAACGTGGCAGACGATCCGGCCAACCGGGCCCGGCTCATTGAGATGATCGGCCAGTGGTACGTCGAGGCGGGCAAGTACAATGTCCTGCCCATCGACAGCCGGGGTACGCTCAAGTTTGCCGAGGAGCGTCCACAGATCGCGGCCGACCGGGAGAGCTACATCTACTATCCCAGTACCCAGGCGGTACCCGGCAATGTGGCCGCCAAGCTCTTCAATCGACCCTACACCATTACAGCCGAGGTCGAGATTTCCGAAGAGGGCGCCGAAGGTGTGCTGCTGGCCTACGGCGGCAACGATGGCGGCATCTCGTTCTATGTCCAGGACGGCAAGCTACACTTCGTCCACAACTACGTGGCCCAGCAGTACTTCCATGCCGTATCGGAAGAGGATGTGCCTGCCGGTCATCAATTCCTGAGTGTCGAGTTCGAAGTGACGGGCGAGGCGGATGTGGACAACGGCATCGGCACACCGGGTATCGCCAAGCTCTTCTTCGGCGACCGGGAAGTGGGGCGGGTGGAGATGCCGGTGACCACGCCGATCCAGTTCGGGCTGGGCGGCGCGATCACCTGCGGCTTCGACAGCGGCTCACCGGTCACGCCAGAGTACAAGCCGCCCTTCAAGTTCACGGGGAACGTCAAGCGCGTGCGGGTCGATGTGAGCGGCGAAGCCTTCGTAGACCAGGCGGCCGTCTTCCGGGCCATGCTGGCGCGGCAGTAGCGCGTAACAGCCTCCGGGAGGTGGTACATGGCGCAGCGTCGCGTCGCCCCACCCCCCGGAAGATCATACTTACTCAACTGTGGGTTGTCCTCCAGCATGTGTTGACGTGCCGAACCCTGCTCTGCATGCAGCGATTCGCAACCCACCGACCATAGATTGCGGGTGACGATTCAGCCGCCTGTCAGATAGAACGCGGATTGGGCGGATTTACCGAATCAACGCGGATTTTCATCCAGATTGATCAGCGTGCATCCGCCAGATCGTTCGACTGAGCTCACGCCGAAGTCCGCTCAATCCGCGTTCCATTTTGGCCGGACTGTGTAGACACGACTGCGGAACGAACCGATTGTGGCGGACTTGTCGCAATCTGCCAAATCCGCGGTCAATTTGGTTCAAAATTGGAATTGCTGGGCTTGATGAAGCGTAATTGGCGAATCAGAAAGATTCGCTTACGATTTTTTTGGTTCAGGCAAGCCTAGATGAGCCATCTCTGGGCAATTTTGGCCCTATCCTTTACGAGGATCTTCCGGTATGATGTAGGTTGCATCCCGCGTCGCGGTCGTGTCGACCGACGACCACGCACCACCTGGGAGGCAGTGGATTGGACACGACTGATATCGACAAGGACAAATCATGGCAGTGAGTCAGGCACCCGCGCAAGCGCTATCAAACAGCGCGCCGCCGCGCTTTCATCTCCTGGTCAAGCCCAGCGGCTCAACCTGTAATTTGGATTGTACCTACTGCTTCTTTCTCTCGAAGGAAGCACTCTATCCGAATTCCAAGAGCCGCATGGCCGAGAAGACGCTGGAAAACTACATCCGCCAACTGCTGGCGGCGCACCGCACGCCGACCGTGACGGTTGCGTGGCAGGGGGGCGAACCGACCTTGATGGGACTCGATTTCTTCAGGCGTTCCGTCGAATTCGTCGAAAAGTATCGGCGACCGGGCCAGGAAATCGAATATACTTTTCAAACCAATGGCGTCCTGCTCGACGACGCCTGGTGCACTTTCTTGAAGGAACACAACTTCCTGATCGGCTTGAGCGTAGACGGCACGCCGGAGATGCACGACACCTATCGGTTGGACAAGGGTGGCGCCGGAACGTTCCAGCGGGTGATGCGGGGCTGGGAGGCACTGCGACGTCACGGGGTTGACTACAACATTCTCTGTACGGTCAATGCGGCAAATCAGCACCATGGACGCACGGTCTACCGTTTCTTTCGGGACGAACTGGAGGCCACTTGGATGCAGTTCATCCCCATTGTCGAGCGGGCCACGCCGGAGCTGTTGCCCCTTGCCAACGAAGGCTGGAGCGAACGTCCCGGCGGTGATCGTCCACTCTATTTACAGGCCGGCAGCCTCGTAACGGAGCGTTCGGTGGGCGGCGAGCAATACGGACGCTTCCTGGTCGACATCTACGAAGAGTGGCTCCGGGGCGACGTCGGCAAGATCTTTGTACAGCTCTTCGACGTAACCCTCCATGCCTACTTCGGGGAGCACCTGCTCTGCATTCACGCGCCGACTTGCGGATACGGGCCGGCGTTGGAACACAATGGTGACCTGTATACCTGTGATCACTTCGTTGAACCCGATTTTCTGTTGGGCAACATCAACGAAACGGACATGATCGAATTGGTTGCATCGCCCAAGATGCGAGAATTCGGCGACAACAAGCGAGATCTGCTCACCCGCCAGTGCCAGGCGTGCGACGTGCGCATGCTCTGCCACGGCGGCTGTCCCAAGGATCGCTTCGTCGAATCCAGGGAAGGCGAGCCGGGCCATAACTACTTATGCGAGGGACTCTATCATTTCTTCAGTCACGTACGCCCGACCATGAACATCATGGCCAATCTGGTCCAGCGGAATCAACCGGCCGCACGGGTCATGGAATGGGTTGCCGCCGAAGACGCCAAGCGGAGCCGCAACGATCCGTGCCCCTGCGGTAGCGGGCGCAAATTCAAGGTCTGTCATGGAACGGCAAGATAGCCAAATCTGAATCAGCCGTGCGTTATTTGGTTGGTTAATCATTGCAGCGCATATCACAAGGAAACAGGTCATGAAAAACGAAAACAACAAACTGGTCGTGGGCTATTATGTCAACTCGGCCGCGGCCGAAGCGGCAGCGGAGGATCTCAAGGCTTGGAACAAAGCCGACGATGCCATCAAGCTGGGCGCCATTGCCGTCTTGACCATCGATCCCAAGACGGGTGAGCTGAAAGCAGAGGATGTGGGCCAGCGCAACACGCGCAGTGGTGCGCTCTGGGGCACGGCTATCGGCGCAGTGGTGGGTATCCTCAGCGGCGGCATCGGTTTCATTCCGGGTCTGTTGCTGGGCGCGGGCGGCGGCGCCGCGATCGGCGCCATGGGCCACAAGCAAGTGGGTATGAGCGATGAAGAACATGCCGAGATGGTCGATCGTTTGCGCAGCGGTGGCGCAGCCCTGGCCGTCATGGCCGACGACTTCGAAGTTGAGCCGCTTAAGGCGGAGATGGCGGAGATTGGCGGTTATGTGAAAGATTATGACGTCCCCGAAGAGACGGCCGGCGCGGTTACGGCGGCAGCCGAAGTTCAAGCAGGCGCGGCAGCAGCCATTGACGAAGCCGTGACATCGGTCTCAGAGGCGGCAGACGAGGCTACGGAGGCCGTGCGCAGCGCTGTGATCGATCTGCCCGACCTGGCGTCGGAGAGCGCGGCCGCGATCAGTGGGCTCGCCCTGGCAAGCCAACTGGATCCGGTTGCGGCGGCCAAGCTGCACGGAGCCGGGGTCGACAAGGCATCCGCCCTCCTTGCGCGCGGCGCGACCCCCCAGGGTCGTGACGAACTTGCCAAAGAGACAGGCCTGGACAGCGACACGATTCTCGTGGCCGTGAAGAAGCTGGATCTGATGCGCGTCAAAGGCGTGGGCGTGAAGTATGCGGCCCTGCTGCTGGCCTCCGGCGTGGAGACCGTTCCGGATTTGGCCCGCCGCAATGCGGCTAATCTGCACGAAGCGCTCACATCCACGAACGAGGCGGAGAATCTGGTTGCAGAACTCCCCTCAGACAACGAGGTGGCAGCGTGGGTCGCGCGGGCAAAAGATCTTCCTCGAGTCGTATTCTACAGCTAATAGCATATCCGAAAATTCGGTTGTGAGTCCCGACTCTGCTCCAGCCAAATTGTTCGTCACAACCGAATTTTCGGACAGATTCTAAAGGACCATCAAAATGACGACAAATCCCAACGCCGCCGCTGCTGCCGATGCCGTACGCCAATCGGTCAGCCGTAACTGGTGGATCCTGCTCATCCAGGGCATTGCCTCCATCATTCTGGGCATCCTGCTCTTCACAAACCCGGGAACCACGTTAATCGCCCTGGCCTTTGTCCTCGGCGCCTTCTGGCTGGTCGGCGGCGTCATGGACATCATCGGCGCCTTTACGGGCAAGGACGGCAACCGCCACTGGTTCTGGCAACTTCTGGGCGGGATCCTGGGCGTAATCGTCGGCTTCCTGCTGGTGACCCAACCGATGACGGGTGCGGTGGCCATTCCTGTCGCCATGACGCTGCTGCTTGGCATCGGCGCCATTCTCAGCGGTATCTTCAATGCCATCGGCGCCTTTATCGCGCGCAAGGAGATCAGCGGCGAGTGGTGGACCATTACCTGGGGCATCATCTCCATTCTGTTGGGCTTCTGGATTCTCTCGAATCTGGGTGCGGCCTCGGTAGCCTATGTCTTTGTCGCCGCTATCTTCGCGATCGTGGGTGGCGTCTTCGAAATCTTCGGCGCATTCCGCGTGCGGAGCCTGGGCAAATAATTGCCTCGAATGGAAGCCGAGAGGCGATGGCTGACAGCCTGGTGAAGCTTGCCGGGGTGTTATTCATCGGTTTCCTTTGGGCCGGCTCGTGAGACAAGCAACGGGCCGGCCCGTTGGCGCACGCAACCCAATAGAGACGCCACTTGAATCTCGTACATTCCCACCGGTTTTCGCGCTGGAGGCATGTACGAAGTTCAATTAAAGTGACAATAAGCGTTACCCGTGTCCGGCCATCGGCCAGGAGATTTCTCTATGGTTGACTCATCCGATTTGGTCATTTTCTGGGCAGTCGTTCTGGCCCGTTTCCTGATTCCCCTATTTATCTTGCGTTACCCTCTGCCAACGATCATCGTGGCATTGATTCTGGATGGCGTCGATCAGACCGTATTCCAGACTTTTACGAACTTGCCGCTCGATGGTTACCAGGGGTATGACAAGGCGCTCGATATCTATTACCTGGCAATTGCCTACATCTCGACCATGCGAAATTGGACCAATCATTTCGCTTTCCAGACGAGTCGCTTTCTCTACTACTATCGCCTGATCGGGGTGGTTTTGTTTGAGTATTTGCACTTGCGTTGGTTGCTATTGGTCTTTCCAAACACGTTCGAGTATTTCTTCATCTTCTATGAAGCGGTACGCGTTCGATGGGATCCGCGACGCATGTCCAAGCAACTGATCATAGGTGCGGCGGCCTTCATCTGGATCTTCATCAAGCTGCCCCAGGAAACCTGGATCCATATTCTGCAGATGGACGCAACCGATTTCATCAAGGAGACAATCTACGGCGTGCCGGCTACATCTGATTGGGGGACGACGCTCATGGCCAAGCCACTGGTCACCTTCGGCATTATTGCCGCCGTCGTGCTGCTGGTCGTCGTTGCCTGGTGGCTCATTACGCGTAAATTGCCGCCGGCCGACTGGTCGGCCAAGTTCAAGGCCGATCCGCTGCCGGAAGAGATTGATGAGGCACGCGAGCGCGCCAAGCTCACGGCCCAAAACGGCATCTTCAATGTAGCTCTGCTGGAAAAGTTCGTACTCATCGGCCTGATCAGCCTCGTCTTCGGCAAGATACTGCCCGGACGGACCGGCAGCGACCTCCAATTGCTGGTGGGCATCGCCTTTGTGGTGGTCGTCAATGCCTTCCTCAGTCAGTGGCTGGCACGCCGGGATCGGGGCATCGAGTCGGCCATGCGCCAATTCCTGGTCATGGTGGTCGTGAACTTTGGCCTGGCACTGTTTTATATCCTCATCCTACCGAGTTTTTCCGGCTCGCTCAACCTTGTCAACACGCTCTTCTTTGTCCTGCTTTTGACGCTCATCGTAACGCTCTTTGATATGTATTATCCTGTCTATCAAGTGCGGTTCAACGAAGACGCACGCAATAAGCTTGCGTCGCACTGAATCCGCTCCGCCGCTTATTTGGCATGCGTCTATTGAATCATCCGACCCTTACCGCTTGAAAGGATATCGATTAATGGCAGACACGCCAATCCAAAAAATTCTCGAAGTGGACCTGCCCGGCGTCCATGAGGTGAATTGGGCCCACGAGATTGAAGTCGCAGCCATGCGCGCCACGCTAGTTTTCGGGCTCATCCAATTGATCTCGGTTATGATCGTAGAATGGTCGGACGAGCTGACGCCCCTGACGGGTGAGCCGGGTTCAGTCGGCAGCCAGGCGCTCATCTCCAGCCTCATCCTCTGTCTGATCGTGACGCCGATCGCCTTCTTTCGCGGCCTGAATTACCGGAACACGCTCAAGTCGGCAGAGCTGCCCCACAAACGCACCTGGGCCGTCGTTCCTGTTACCATCGGCGTGGCCTTGCTCGTGGCCCTACTTGTCGTCGGCGGCTTCGAGATCTTCAGCCGCACGTTTGAAGATGTCATGCTGGACAGAGCTTCGTCGGCCACCATTCTGGTCCTCATCAGCGGCGTTCTGGCCTACGTCATCAGCCGTACCATCATGGCGACCAAAACGGCCGGGCTGTTGGTCAACCTCATGGCGATTTACCTCATGGCTACGCTCTTCTTTGCGGCCTATTTCAACGACAACCCACTCTGGTGGCAGCGTTCGTTCAGCTATCTGGGCATGACGGAGTCCAATTCGCACTACATCTTCAACATCGGCTTGGTCTTTACCGGCATTCTGGCCATCGCCTGGCAATACTTCTTCATGGAGAGCTTCGACAT
>CAYZLP010000226.1:0-7493 GCA_964478635.1 uncultured Caldilineaceae bacterium | reverse complement strand
ATGTCTTCCGACAGCAGCTCGCCCGACGAAACGTGGTAGAGCAGAATCTGGGTCAGCTGACCACCCGGATCGGCCAGGAGTTCCTGCAGCGCACCCGGCGCGGCTTGCTCCAGCGCTTCGAATGCGGCGTCAGTCGGTGCAAAGACGGTGAAGGGACCATCGGCGCGCAGGGCATCCACCAGACCGGCAGCCTCAAGACCGGCCAGCAGGGTCTTATAGTTGCCCGCAGCAACCAGGGTGTCGACTACATCGCCCTCGGCTTCGGTTGCAGCCGTGTCGGTCGCGGTCTCGGTGTCGGTGATGCCTTCGGTGCCGGTCACGCTATCGGTCGTCGTGACGGCGGTCGTGCCGGTGACGGCCGCGCTGCTGTCAACCTCTTCGGCCGCAGCAGGCGTGGCCGTGGCCACCGGCGTGGCCGGCGTGGCAGCCGTCGCGCCCGTGCCAAGCTCGTCCTCGGTCGGCAGCTGAATGACGTCGCCAATCTCGATGCGGTTACAATCGGCAATGTCGTTGAAGGCGCAAATGTCTTCATAGAAGTTGAAGTCACCGTAGATGTCGGCGGCAATCAGCGCCAGCG
Source organism: uncultured Caldilineaceae bacterium (assembly GCA_964478635.1). Taxonomy (GTDB): domain Bacteria; phylum Chloroflexota; class Anaerolineae; order Caldilineales; family Caldilineaceae; genus JAGRCP01. The sequence goes on along the minus strand of CAYZLP010000226.1, from coordinate 6,916 downwards.
TGTCGCCGGCCTGGACCGTGTAGGTGCCGCCCGGTTCACCTTCGCGCCCGCCGGTTGTCGCCGCGGTCGTGGTGGTCGTGGTCGTCGTCGCAGTGGTCGTCGCAGTGCCGGTCACCGTACCGGTTGCGGACGGCGCAGCGGCGGCCGTAGGCTGGGCCTCCTGGGCCGTCAGGGTCTGACCGGAATCGTCACTCAGGACAGCGTTTTCCGCCGTGAGCGTATACTCGGCCGGCACGTTGGATGCGTTGTAGACGATGACGGTGTAATCGGAGGTGCCGGACGCCGTGAAGTTGGCGACGCGCTCGTTGGCGGCAGTCTGGACATTGGTGCTGCCGGCGGCGATGGCCACGGCGCTCAGGCGAGCGTCACCCGCGGCATATTGCTGGAAGCCCTGGGGATCCAGAACCCAGAAGTTAAGCCGGCGGGAGAGTTCCTGCTGATCCTGCGGGTTGAAGGTCATGCGCAGAGTGATATTGGCGTCGCGGACGTCAGGCGTCAGGCCCAGGTAATGCTGAGAATCCTGGGTCGGAAGCTCGCCGGTCATCTCGGTCGCTTCAACAACCTGGGGCGTCAGCGGCTGAGCAGCCGGTGCAGCCTCTTCGGTGGTCGCGTCGGCAGCTTCTTCGGCCGGCTCGGCGGTCGCTTCCGCCGTCACATCGTCGTCAGCCGCTTCTTCTTCGGCCGGTGCGGCCGTTGCCTCTGCGGCAGGCGCATCATCAGCCGCGGCGTCATCGGCAGGAGCGGCCTCCTCACCCTCTTCCGCAGCCTCTTCGTCGGCAGCCGGCGTCGCGTTCGGATCGCTCACGCTGCCCGAGCCGTCGACGATGACGCCGTTGTTGGTGGAAAGGGTGAAGCTGGCAGCATCGGGCGTGTCGTTATAAACGACGATGGTGTACATGGCGCCCGTAGCGCTGAAGCTGGCATCTTCCTGGTTGCTTGCGCCCTGAAAGACAGGGTCGGAGACGGCCAGATTCACTTCGCGGACGTCACTGCCGGCGGCAACGGCCGACATGCCCGCTTCATCCAGCAAATAGAAACCGATGCCGTTCGTATCGAAGCGGTCCCATTCGATCAGGACCGTCGTTTGGGCGCCGGTCGCTTCCGTTTCCAGCGCCAGCCAGATTTTCGGAAAATCGCCGCCGCTGGCGCCATCGATGGTGCCGGTGACGGAGTTCGAGCGCACTTCCTGGGCCGAGGGTGCGGCTACGGCCAGTACGCTCGTCATGCCCAAAACCATGGCAACGACGAGAAGCGCCGCCATCATGCGCTGCAGTCTTGTTTGCGACATTGTCACTTCCTCCAGTTTACCTGAATCTTCATTCGATGCCGGTGTAAACCGGCTGGTTAGTATTGCTTTCCCGTAACGATACAGCCGGGCCAAAATAGAACGCGGATTGAACGGATCTGGCGGATTCCCACGGATCAATCTGGATGAAAATCTGCGTTGATTCGGCAAATCTGCCTAATCCGCGTTCTATGGATTCGGCGGCTGAATAGTTACGCTTTTCCGTCTGTAAGGACCGTATCGGCAGTACCAGGGGGTGCTGTAGATTCACCCGATCCTGTACAGTTCAATGAATATGAAACTTCGTAATCCTAGTAAATGTTCCGTTTTCTCACTGCAATCATGCATCCTCTTTCGCATATTGCAGTGCGCCATCGGCTGGATGCCACTTATGGGACAAAATCAACTACCGGGCATTTTCGCCACCGTCAAGCACCTTCGCAAAGCGGGAAAGTCCCCGGTACTTCGCGTCACCAACGTGATATGCACCCTGCGGCACGACGCCAGTCGCGCCAATACCGCAACTGTCGTATTATACTCCCTACTGAAAAGTCAGTCCAAATCCACCGCCCTGGACGAGACAGACGATTCTTCCCTAGAACGCACTGCGCAAGAAAAAGTTTCCCTGCAGCCGGAGCGTATGAACCGTCTGTTGCGCGTTCGTCAGGCAGACGTACGGTGCGTCCAGCATCTGTACGCCTTGGCGTTATCGTCTGCTGTGGGTACGGGTTACGGTGCGGGTGTAGGTGTCAGAGTCGCAATGTAATAAGGCGTGGCGGTCGGCGGGATCACCTGGAGGTTGCGTACGAAGTAGTCATCGTAATTATAGTCCTTGCGCACTACCCGGAGCATGAAATCGTAATTGCCCGGCGGCAGCAGGCTCAAGTCCAGGCGCGCCAGGGTGTCGCGCAGGACTTCTTCTTCCCCGCTGGCCAGGAATGCCCATGCCTCGGCTCCCGCCGGCGACCAGTATAGCTCCCAACGCAGAAAATTCGGGGTAAGGGCCGTTCCCCGGAACGTAACGGTTCCGCCCACGGTCTCTCCGGTTCGGGGCGAATGGAAGCCGTTTGCCTGATCACCCGGCGCCGTGATTTGAACGGCGCTCTCATTGGCGATCCGCAGGCCGCGCACGAAGTATTCGTCGTAGTTGCTGTCCCGATAGACGTTGCGCAGCCGCAAGTCATAGAGACCGTCGGGCAGCCGATATGAGTTGAGCAGGTAGATCGTCTCCTGCCAGTGCTGCGTTGTCCCGCTGTCTAACTGGGACCACTGCTCCAGGCCGGCTCCGGAGAGGGCCAATTCGTAGCGTTCAAATGGTCTCTTGGGAAAACCGAAGACGCTGGCGATCACCGGCACGTAGCCCTGCACGACCTGCCCGCTGACCGGCGCAAAGAGGCCTTGCTGCTGGCTGGAGCGCGCTTCATTGACGGGCGTCGCCGTGGGGATCGGCGTAGGCGTTTGGGTGGGAATGACGTAGACCCGCGTGCCGGCCGGATTGAAGACGGGCGTCGGCGTCGGCGGGAAGGCGTTCCGGATCCGCAGGCCGCGCAAGAAGGTTTCGTCGTAGACGCCGGCATTGTTGATGGCCCGCACCCGAATGTCGTATGCGCCGTCTTCGTATTGGGTCGAATCCAGCGTGTAGATCACGTCATCGCGAATCACGCGGTAGCCGCTGGCGAGCCACTGCCATGCTTCGCTGCCCGCGGGCGCGATATGCACGTCATAGTGGTCGAAATTCTGGATGAGGGGCGTCCCGATAATTTGCACGAAGCCGGCCGCCGCATCCTCTGCCCGGGGATGGATGATCTCGTTGACCACGCGCCGGCTGGGCGTGGGCGAAGGCAACGCGCCCGGCGTCTCTTGGGGGCTGCTTTCCTGGGCATTGAGCACAACTTCCCGCCAGTCCGTACGCAGGGTCAGCCCGACGGCCAGAGCCGCGACTGCACACAGCATCAGCAGGAGACGCTTCCACACGATCTCGGTTGGGGCGCTCAGTCGCCGCTTCATGCCCGAAATACGATCCTTCATTGAAAAAGATACGACTCAATTTGCTGCCCATAGAGCTGCAGACAAAGATTGTTACACAGAGAGCCACAGAGAAAGACGGTGGGAATCACAGCGTCAGCATACCTTCGAATCTTTGCTGCGCTCTGCGGCTCTCTGTGTGCCCTCTGTGCCCTCTGTGTAACTACTGTACAAATAGCTTCTATCCGCCGCGGAAGATCAGATGGTGACAGGGCGCCGTGCCGCCCGATCCGAACTGGTGCTCGACGGCAATGCTCGGGCTGATGGGATTGCCGGCCTGATCGACCACCAGCACATTGATCGTCTGGGGTGAGCCATTGGGCAACGGGAAATCAAACATCCCGTAGTCGTTCGCCCCGGATTTGCTGATGGCTTCGTAGACGTTTCCCCACTGATCCCGGGCCTGGACGCGGACGCCGGCTACGGGCATACCATTTCGGTCAAAGATCTGGCCCATGATGTACTGGCCCGGACAGGCGGCGTCGTGCCAGACGGGCTGGCTCAGGGCATAGGTGCCGGCTGCGCCCGGAAAGGCTGTCGCGGCCAACTGTGTCACCTCTATGGCGCCCGGCCCGGGCGCCACCGCCACGTCCGGCGCACCGGCTGCGGCAACATCCACGAGAATGCGCAATCCGCCTTCGGCCAGCGATGGCTGCGCACGACGGGCTGATTCCGCCTGGGCACTCAACGCCGCGCACGGACCGAGATCGGCCCACGAGCCGTTGCGCAGGGCCCAGGCCAGGGCGAAGGCCCGTTCCTCGGCGACGGAGCCCGGAGCGAGTTCCCCCTCGGACGACCCAGCGCCTGCCGGATCCGTCTGCCCTGCCGGTTCGCCATTGGATGCGTCGTCCAGGCCGTTCGCCTCAGACGCAAGCCCGCCGGGGAGCTTCACGAGCGTCCGGCCAATGGCGTTTTCCAGCGTACAGAAGCCGGCCAGCCGCACGCCTGCGCTATCCTGGCTGTAGACGGGCGCAGCAGGACCGTCGACTACGCTGTCGCCCAGCGGCCCGCGGTCACCCATTTGCTCCAGCCAGCTGCGGCTGAACCATTCACCGCCTTCCCGGCAGCGTAGACCCGGCGGGCATTCATCGCGAATTTCACCGTCGGGCGGTGGGCTGAATAGCCATGCGGCCTCATCCGTATCGGCGTCGAGCCCGGCCAACAGACGCGGATTGGCCAGCACGGCTTCCATGAAGGCGTGCCAGATGGGCGCGGCGCCGGTAACGCCGCTGGCATTGCGCATGGGGCGGCCGTCACTGTTGCCTGCCCAGACGCCGGCCACCAGGTTGCGAGTATAGCCTACGGTCCAGTTATCCCGCCAATCGCTGGTCGTGCCGGTCTTGGCCGCGGCCGGGCGACTGAGTTGGAGCAGGCTGCTGGCGCCGAAAGCGGGCGTACGCGCACTGTTGTCGCTCAGAATGTCGGTGATTTGGTAGGCGGCTGCCGGCGAAATGACCTGGGCCGGATCGGTCGCCAGTTCGAACTCGACCCGCTGCCCCAGGTTGTCGGCGATGAGGCGAATGGGAACGGCAGGCCAGTAACGTCCTGCGCTGGCCAGCGTGTGATAGGCCGTCGTGAGATCCAGCAGGGTAACTTCACCGCCCCCCAACGTCAGACTCAGGCCATACCAGTCGCTGCCCCGGTTGAGACTGCCGATGCCCATGGCCTGAGCCCGGGCCAGCATGGTGTCCACGGAGAAGGCGTCCAGCAGCTTGACCGCCGGCACATTGTAGCTGTTGGCCAGCGCGCTGCGCACGGTGACGGGACCATGGAAGCGCTCGTCATAATTTCCCGGCCGGTAGATGTCGTCTGCCGCGCCCGTCTGCGCAATTTGATAGCGCACCGGCGTGTCCCAGATGACCGTAGCCGGGCTAATGAGATCCTGATCCAGCGCAGCCGCATAGAGCATGGGTTTGATGGCGCTGCCCGGCTGGCGCGGACTGACGGCCACATTCACCTGACCGTCAATGCGTTCATCGTCGAAGTCGGCGCTGCCGACCATGGTCAGGATTTCGCCGCTTTCGGGACGCATGGCGACCAGCGCGGCGTTGGAGAGCGCATATTGCGGTTCCAGCTCGGCCACCTTGGCGCGTACGATCTCTTCAGCCAGCTGCTGCATCTCCAGGTCGAGTGTCGTGAAGATGTTCCAGCCGGCGCGCCGGGTAAAGCCGGTTCCATATTGGCCATCGATGGTGTCGATCAGGTATTGGATGAAATGGGGCGCGCGGGCCGGACCGGAGCCCGGATCACCGGCCAGCGCGATTTCCTGGGCGAAGACAGCATCAGCTTCTGCGGCGGAAAGATAACCGTGACGCACCATCAGATTCAGGACGACTCGCTGGCGGGCCCGGGCGGCCTCGAAATCTTCATAAGGATTGAGATTGGCAGGCTGTTGGGGAATGCCGGCCAAGAGCGTCGCTTCGGCCAGATTCAATTCGGCTGCCGGTTTGCCGAAATAGACCTGGGCCGCGGCCTCGGGACCATAGGCGAGCTGACCGTAATTGAGCAGATTCAGGTACATCTCCAGCAATTCGTCCTTGCTGTAGAGCTGGGTCAGTTCCTGGGCCAGGCCCGCCTCCAGAGCTTTGCGATCCACCGTCTGGTCAAAGCGATCTTCCGGCGGCAAGAAGAGGTTGCGGGCCAGCTGCATGGTGATGGTACTGGCGCCGGAGACGACGCTGCCTTCCTGCATGTTCTGAAGCGCGGCGCCGGCGATGCGCACCGGATCGATGCCCGTATTCTGGTAGAAAGTGGCGTCTTCCGTCGCAATCGTCGCATCGATCAAATGGGGCGAGATGCGGCTGAGAGGAACCCAGGTACGGCGTCCCTCATCCCAGAGTTCGGCCAGCTGCACGCCGTGGCGATCATAAATGCGGGTCGTCTGAAAGAGGCGCGGCTCGGGTCCAGGCTGATACCGGCGCAAGTAGGCCTCGACGGCATAGAGCGGTTCATCGGCAACGCGATCCCCCAATTGCGCAGCCGGCACGACCTGCTGGGCGATTCCCTGGCCCAAGCTGATCAGGTTACTTGCATTCTGTGGGCTGCATGCCGTCAGCAGGAAGCTGAACAAGACAAGCAGCAAAAGGGGCCGGAAACGCTGCCGGCGTTCTGTAGGCAGGCGCACGCGATTTTTCATGGGAACTCAGTCTTCTACACTCGATTGCCCGGGGGCGATTCATGGCTATGGAACGCCCGGCCTCGGGGATTTGTTTCCAGACGACGTCAATCCAATGTTGCCCCGGGCATCGGACACATGCGGCGAGGCTTAAAGATACGTCATTTGAACATCGTACATTCCCACCGGTTCTCGCTCTGGAGGAATGTACGATGTTCAAATAATGGGACAATTAAAAATCCCGGGTCCAATAAGAAAAGCCAACCGCTCAAACAGCGATTGGCTTCCGTCAACTTCCATGCAAACGTGCGCAGTGCCCATACCGTGTGGGATGAATCACGAGCACTCGGCAAAATTGAAGAGAGGCGACGGCCGGATTCGAACCGGCGATCGGGGTTTTGCAGACCCCTGCCTTACCACTTGGCCACGTCGCCCAACTATCGATATCCTAACAGTCAGGCAGTTGAATGTCAAATCGGACGGCATTTTTT
>CAYZLP010000225.1:0-7524 GCA_964478635.1 uncultured Caldilineaceae bacterium | reverse complement strand
CAGGTATGCCTGCTTTGTAGGCAATCCATAGATACGTGTTGTGCGGAGAAGCTTCATAGATCACTGTTCCCCGCGCCAGGGGCACGGCGAACACGAATGGCGCGCCCCATCCCTGGCCAAACAGCGGCCTGGCGGCAATGCCTTCCAATGCAACCTGCCAGGCGGAAAGACGATAAAGCATAGAAGGCTCGCGCAGATATTCTTGCAGCGTGCTGCCGAGGCCTACGCGACTTGCCAGTATTTCGGTAATGCTAACCGGGGCGATTCCGGTTGCTTCTAGAACGAAAACAAGGAAAACTACAGCCAGCGAGATGACGCCGCCCAAGGCCGCCATTGTGAGCCGTTTGCCTTGGAACAGAAAGCAGAAGCCGAACAGCAGCGCAAGGAATAATCCCAACCAGGTCTGTCGATTGAAAGACAGCAGGATGCCTCCAAGCTGCAGCGCAGCGATCCCGACCAGCGCAAGGCGCCAACGCAGGCGTCTTACCACATAGAAGAGCAAGATGATGGTGATGACGAAGCCTGCGGCAATTAGCACCGAGGTCGAACCCGGTACATACCGATCGCCGCCGGTGCTGAGATAGAGTGTGCTACGTCCCGCCAGAAGACGCCCGATCCCGAATGCCGACTGGATAATACTGATCCCCCACAGTGCGAAAGCAAGCCGAACATATAGATTATAGCTCGGCAGGAGGAGCATGAGCAGAAAATAGCCGGTCCACAACAGCCAGTCGGCGTCGGTCAGCGCAGCAAAGACGCCATAACGATAGACGCCAATGCCCACCGCGATCAGATTCAGCATCAAAAAGGCCCAAAAATAGAGAAACGGCGCCGGCGCATAAATGAGGCGCACCCGACTTGTTCCGGCCGCATGATACTTGACAGCCAGCGCAATGAGCGTTAGGCCCAGCGTTCCCAGCCCGACAATCCCGGCCAGCTTGACCGATGAAGAGTCGCCGCCGGCAACCGTGACCGTACGCAGGGCGTCCGCCAGCAGACCGGCAACGATTAGCGCCAGGATCAGCCCAAGCTCACTTCGACTTAGAATCAGGAAGCCAATCCAGAGGGCTGCCAATGCGAGTATGCCGACAAAGCCTGCCTCAGTAGATTGTGCGCTCAAGGCAACGGTCAGACCAAACAGCGCAATCGCACCGATGAGCCCAGCCCAGTTGAGTTGCTGTGCGTGTAAATTCGATCTCGTGGTCATGAATTTGCGCGCGGCTCGATCGTAACGACCTTCAACCGCAAGTTACGATCGCCTTCCGCATTGTTGATGTCATTGACAAACGATAACGTGATCCAGTGAAGACCGGGGGACGCCCCATCCAACCGGAGAATCTGCGTTTCATCACCGGAAAATTCCAGGAGCCCTGCCCTGACGCCATCCACTTTGACTTCTAGTTGGGCGGGCGGCGGACCGGTGGCTTCTCCCTGTACATGGAGTTCTATTCCGCCTGTATGCAAAATTGTTACGGGTCCCCAAATACTTGAATTGCGAGTAAAACGAACTGCGCTGCCGTCAGGGGTCCGTATAGGCCAGTTTGATAACCAATCCGCGATGGGCAATGCTATCTGTGCACTGTGCATAACCGTAACTGGAGGGCAGGCCGGAATCTCGTTGGCAGGCTCCGCCGGCGCCTTGTTAGAGACTGCCCGGTCTACATTCTTCTGATAGCAGGCAAAACGCGCGTGCGCCCTGTCGTCAACCAGGGATATTGCCGGTGCGTCGCTCAATCGTTCCCCTGCCGTGCGAAATGAATCCGCTGTTTGTCCGGCAATGCGACTCTGGCGGAGAAACAGGTCATTATAGCTTACGAGATATTGGTTGCGACGCCAAACATCGAGCAATGAATCGCCGCGCAGAAGCAGAACCGTCAACATCAGGCCAAGAAGGCTGATCAACAGAAATCTCGATAGAAGAGCGTTTGTGAAACCACTAGGGGCGCGGTTCAATTGCCTCATGCTGCGATGTTCCAGTCGGCATCCTCAGGATACCAGGTGCGGGCGCATTCGCCGGCAATGCGTTGGACTGTCGCGAAATCTTGCGGCGCGATCGTCTTCTTCCATCGGTCGACCAGCGCAGCAGCATCTCGGCTTTCCACGACGGCCATATGGTGAGTTGACATGTCCAGCGTTTCGCCCCGGGTCAGTTCTTGCGCTGCCTGGAGAGTGACAGGATCAATTGGCAGCTGGAGAAAATTGCCGACCGCTGTGATGGTTTCCGCCGGCCTGAGGCTAAGATCTTCGTGGCGGATAAGCAACGTCTGCTCTGGGAAGTCATGGGCCAGTTGTGCGGCAAAACGATAACAGGTGATCCAGTGATAAGCGGCTTCGACGGCCAGGGAGACGGCGTCTTCACCTGAGAGCTGCACATCAATCAAACCAAAATGATCTGCATAGAAGTCCGTCTGGCGTCGCCAGCAATCAAAATCAAATCGCCAGTTCAGCTTGCGTCTCGATTCGGCGACAGCAGCCGGATGGCGTACGGTGATTACCGCTCGAAACGCGTGGCGCTCAATAAGATGACGGCTGAGAAATATGGAGATTGGGTCTTTCCAAAGAATCGATGACGGCCGCCGCACGAAATGCTCAAATTGAACCCGGCGGAAGTGCAGCAGGGTACGATTGACGCCCAGGCGTTTGCCCAAACGGACAAACGCGCTGTCGCGATCGAAAAATTCGATATGCGGATTCAGATTCCGCATATCGAGTGTTTGTTCAATCAACCGATCGTAGAACGTGGTCTTTTCGAGCGGTGAAGCAGGACCACAATAGGGGTAATAATCCGGGATTCCTTCCCGATATCGTTGGTTAAACGGTTCCCACAGATAAGCCACGCTTGACGACAGGGCCATTAACCGGCCGAGTACCGTTGTGCCGCTGCGCGGGGCCCCGGTCACCAGGATGCGGCTGGCGGGCGATATACTATCGTCTTGACGTCGATCTGTAGACATTGGACGGTGCTGGGATTGGATTCGCATGTGGTTAGGCAGTGTTGCGTTCGCCGAAATCCAGTGCGTTTATGGCCAGTTCTTCGATTCTTGCGGCCCGGTGATTCCAGGTATTTTTTTGGGCAAATTCTACGCGTGCGCGCCGCAAAGCGTCATCCGTCTCCGCCAACGCGCAAGACAGCAACGCGACAAATTCACTGACGTCTGCCGCCAGATAGCAGAACTCGCGGTGCTCGCTCAGCGATGGCAGGGAAGTTGAGACAATGGCTTTCCCGCCAGCGAGATATTCGTAAAATTTCAGCGGGAATACGCCGTTCGTATATTCATTCTGCAGATACGGAATCATACAGACATCAAAGGCCTTGAGATAGCCGGGCAGGCTTTCATACTCCCTCGGCCCGAGCAGGTGAATGTTGGGATGGTCGAGCATTGACAAGCCCCCATCGTCCGCCCACCCGCCCAAGGGACCAATGAGGACAAAATGATAATCGGGACGGGCTTGAGCAGCTTCAGCAAGCAGAGGAAAATCAACTTTGTAACTGTTTACGGCACCGATGAATCCGATTATGGGATGGGGAATGGTGCCCATGTCGTCTGGAATGGGGGTGGAATCCAACAATGCCCGACCGAAATGTTCCGCGTCTCCTACGTTCGGCACATAGTGCGTGTTTTGGCTCCAGCGTCGTTTTTCGTCGTATAGGTTTCGACTGGTTACCGTGACGACATCAGCCTGCTGCAAGAGCGCGCGTTCCAGCTCCTGCAATCGTTTTGCGCGCTCAGGCTTTCGGGCGTAGTACGGTGTTGCCGCATAGTTGTCCACGCAATCGTATACGACGAGTCGCTCCCGTAATTGACCGAGGATAGCGGCCGATTCGGGCGTATAGGTCCAAAGCACGGGTGCATCGAAATGGTGCGCACGACAGAAGCGGCGAATCTGGGTGAGGGCGATTTTCCAGCCAGCACGCCGTGCCACGTCGGGCTCCCGGTACAGCGGCAAGATATTCGGCGCGTAGACCCAAAGATTCCGTTTGACCTCGCGTATCCAGTTGCTGGGCAGAAAGCGCCTTGGATCATCCCCGACCAAATTTTTCGTGTACTCCTTGTTAAACAAGCCGGGTTCAACGAACAGGATTCGATGGCGCTCGGCCAAAATGCTCATCAAGCGCTGTCGATTCGTCCAAAGCTTGGCATCCCAGTGCGCAGTGGAAAAGCAAACGATGTCGAGACGAACATCGGGCCGGTTGAAGGTTGGAACGGTATCGGAAACGACAATGTCCATCGGCGCCATTTTCATTCTTCAGTGGTAACTATTTGGCCATGGGCCAAATAGAACGCAGATTGAGCGGATTAGGCGGATTCCCGCTGATCGATCTGGATGAAGATCCGCGCAGATTCGGTAAATCGTTCGACTGAGCGTTCGACTGAGCTCACGCCGAAGTCTCACGACGAAGTCCGCCTAATCAGCGTTCCATTTTTGGCCTGACTGTATAGATACCTTCAGTGCCCGAAAACAGGTCGGCGGGTGGGGGATCCGGGAGGACGTTGCACGCTGCAGCTGGGGGGCTGGTCGCCTCGCGGAAGGCAATGCCGGACGATCGCTCAGGCGGGTTTGCTCTCTGTCTCCGTGACATACTCGAGCCTGTGCATCATGTCATCAAGGATATTTCGAACCCGTGTCTGCTCCTCGATGGACAAGTTCTGCAGGGTTGTCGGAGTCTTTAGTTCAACCGTTTTGTTGGGACGAGTCCTGGCCACACCCATCATCTCCTGAACCAGGGATGGCGAAATCTCAATTTCAAGAAATTGGGCCAGGCGCTCAATCTCAGATTGGTCAAATGATTCGAGCCGAATTGAGAGCGATTTTTCGCCGGGCAATTCGGCCAAGGATGCCAGGATGAGCCCATTAATCTCCGTCCAAAGCCAAGCAAGCTTCTCTGCCCGAGTTCGATATTGGCTGGGAGGAGGCAAGCGGTGATCGATGAACGACCGGCCGGGATGGCCCAATTCAATCTGCAGTGTTCTCCGCAGAAAAGTCAGTGTGTTGCCTTTGGCAGACTGGCGTGCGTACCAGCCCCGCTTGAGCCCGCTATCGACAAAATCAAGCCCATTGCGGTAGATATGGATGTATTTGGCGTCAAAGAGCGCGTCAAGCTCTGGGATCAGATGAGAGAGGTAGTGCGAACTCTCCACATAGAGGAATCGATTCAACATCACCTGCTCGATCAATTTTGCGCGCCGCAGTTCAATTTGGCGCATGACCCAGGCTGAATCACGTTTGCCGGACCATTTGAAAAGCGCGGCCGTGTTGAGATGGGGAATCGGTTCATGAAAAGCGCAGATCTCGGGATGTATGCCCAAGGTTCGCGCAATCATCTGTGAGCCGGCCCTGCCTGTAGAAACGATAAAGACCGGCCGTCTATGAGGCTGTCGTATCACTGAATCGCTGGCCGCTTCGTGCATCATGGCGTTCAAAACTGTTGCCGCTCCGCCTCTACTCGTCTCTCATGGGCTACACTTCTCATGGCCATCATTCTTGTGGCCGCATTATTTGGAACTTCGAACATGCCTCCAGCGCGCAAACCAGTCGGAATGTACGAGGTTCAAGTGACGACTCTCGCAGACAGGTTGCGTATAGTCGTACCTGATAGCATACCTGAAGGGTTTCGAAACAGCCAATTAGTCGACCGGATCGACTCAATGTTTCGCGGGCAAATCTTGTTTAGGATGAGCCGCCGCGGCGTACCTGCTTACGAATCATATTGGCAAGCATTGGATCGCGACGGGTCTCGATCAGATAGTACAGCCCCACGATTAGTGTGCTTGTCACCAGGATGATCCAGTCCGAAACTTGTCGCCACTGAAGAAAGATCAACAGAGCGCCAACGGGTAGGAAGTGGATGAGCTGCTCGCGAATCGGGGCGACGATTTTGGTGAAGGGAACGCCTGCTTCGATGAGGATCGCATAGCTGAGATAACCGTAGACGATAATGCCTGAACCAGCATACAAGGCCATTGTAAAGCGTGCATTGCCAACATATCCGCCGATTGCCAGCGCCAGCAGGCGGGATGTAAATATGGCGATATTGAGCCGCAGACTGAATTCTTGTCGTTCAAGCACGCTGTATAGCGTAGCCATGGGAGACGAGACAAACCAGAAGCAAGACCATACAGCCAAAATCTGGGTATAGACGCCAGCCTCGCGCCATTGCGCGCCGAAAAGTGCGGCAAAAATGTCGGCCCCAGTCAGCGATAATACCAAAAGCGGGAAAAAACTGAGGCGTATCAGGCCCGTAAACGTGTTCCCGACTACCGCCGTCAGATCTCCCTGCTTATTGGCTTCTGATGCACGCTGGTAGAAAACCTGCGTAATTGAGCCCCCGATGATGTTCATGGGGAGCCGGATAAGCCGATTCCCCAACGCATAATACCCCACAATCACCGGAGAAAAATAGGCCGACAGCATGAATGCCGGCAACTGCCAGGAAATGGTGTTGAGCAGCGTCGCCCAGGTATTGAACAGGGGGAATTTGCGAAAACGGATGGCTGTTTCCCACATGACCGATGGCCGAATCGACCGCAACAGCAAACCATGTTCGTCGCGCCAGATTTGGCCGCCTAATGCCAATGCGGATACCGTTTTGCCGATGGCTGTGCCGTAAATCAGGCTCGTGGTCCCCGGGAGACCTGCAACACCCATACCCAATTGGGCGCCCGAAGTTCCCAGTGATTGGATAACGCGTGAGATGGATAGCCGACCGAAATGCCGGGTCCGTGAGTTCCAGAAATTGAGCGCTTGATAAACCCCGCCAAAGAAGACGGTTACGGGAATCAGCCAGAGGTATGACAGAAGTTGCGGCGCTTCCAGCCATTGTACGAATCGATGCTGACCGCTTCGAATCACGAGCCATGATAAGGTGGTGACGATGACGACAGCCGTCATCCCGACCGCCAAGACATTCGCCGCTTCACTTTCGTCTTCTGGAAGCATGATCGCAAGCTCGTAGCGCAGCGTTGCAATGGTCGCCAGGATCGTTGTGATGGAAACGAAGAGCGCGGAGATGCCAAACGCATCGGGTGAAAACATTCGGGCGAGGAGAAGCGTCGCAGCAGCCGTCAGCAGCTGAGCGAACGTTGTGCCGAACATCAGTTTGAAGACATCGGCGGCGAAATTTCCATCTTTGCGTTTCTTGGCAGCGTCTGCCGAGGCGGATGTGGGCTTCGTGCTACTGTGCGGGTCAGAATTTGTCATAGGTGTGATTCGCGACACAGTCCCTAATGTCACATTATTTGAACTTCGTACATTCCTCCAGCGCGAAAATCGGCGGGAATTGTACGAAGCTCAAGTTACGTCTCTATAAGATGGTCGTTCCTGAAAAACGCCGATCACAAATTCTAGCAGTTGATGAATGGAAATCCTAACCCATCAGAAGGATGAATTTCAGTGCGGGATGCCTGCAACTCCGCGGAAGAGGTCATGAAATCTCGGATTACAGTAAGCGCTTTGATTTTTCTGAAAGTGATTCGCCCCGACGTGAATCGCACCAATTTTCAGAACCGGGTGTTGACTGAAGAC
>CAYZLP010000224.1:0-7531 GCA_964478635.1 uncultured Caldilineaceae bacterium | reverse complement strand
GGCAGGGTCCAGGGCGATCCGCCCTTTACCGGCTCCATCCAGCATCGGGGCTGGCGGGTGGCCAAGATCGAACTGCCGGAGCAGACCAAGGACCAGGCTGCGTCGAAAGTGATCGCGCCAGCCGAAGTGGAAGTTGGCTAAGCTTTTCAGTTTGAACGGAGTTTTATCTTGACTGAATCAACCTATATCGTCGGCATTGACCTGGGCACGACCCACAATGTGCTGGCTTACACGCTGGCGAATCCGCCTGAAGGGCGCGCGCCGGCAATCGAATTGTTGGAGGTTCCCCAGCTGGTGGCCATGGGCGAGGTCGAGGCCAAGCCGCTATTGCCCTCCTTTTTGTTCCTGCCCGAGGCCCACGACGTGGCCCAGGGCGGGTTGGCTCTGCCCTGGGATGGAGAGATCGACTATGCCGTGGGCGAGTTTGCCCGCAACCGTGGCGCGGAACTGCCTGCCCGGCTGGTGGCGTCGGCCAAATCCTGGCTCTGCCACACCGGCGTCGATCGGACCGCGCCCATCCTGCCCTGGGATGCGCCGGCCGATGCCCGCAAGGTCTCGCCCCTGGAGACGATGACCCGCTACCTCGTCCACCTGCGCAATGCCTGGAACTATATGCTGGCCGGCGAGGATCCGGCCATGCGGCTGGAAGTCCAGACCGTCTATCTGACCGTGCCCGCGTCGTTTGACGCCATGGCCCGGGAGTTGACCGTCCAGGCCGCGCAGGCGGCAGGTCTCCAGAATTTTACGCTGCTAGAGGAGCCCCAGGCGGCCTTCTACGCCTGGCTGGCTGCCCAGGACGACTGGCGGGAGCAGATCAGCGTGGGCGAATCGGTCCTCGTCTGTGATGTGGGCGGCGGCACCACCGACTTCAGCCTCATCCAGGTGACGGAAGAAGATGGCACCCTGGGTCTCCAGCGCGTGGCCGTAGGCGACCACATCCTTTTGGGCGGGGACAACATGGATTTGACCCTGGCCTATGCCGTGCGCGCCAAATTGGCCCAGCAGGGCACCCAACTCGACAACTGGCAATTCCGCGGTCTCTGGCATTCCTGCCGCCAGGCCAAGGAGAAGCTACTCGGCAACCCCGAACTGGAGGCGGAGCCGCTGGTCATTCTCGGGCGGGGGTCCTCTCTGATCGGCGGCACCATCCGCACGGAGTTGACCCGAGGCGAGATCGAGTCGATTTTGCTGCAGGGCTTCTTCCCGCAAGTGGGCCGTCACGACTATCCCGAGAAGAAGCCTCAAGTCGGCGTACGCGAGATGGGACTGCCCTATGCGTCGGATCCGGCCATTACCCGTCACCTGGCCCAGTTCTTGGGACGCCAGGTAGACGACGCGCCGGGCGAAAACGCAGTCGCCTTCCCGTCTGCCGTCCTCTTCAACGGCGGCGTCATGAAGGCCGATCCCTTGCGCGCGGCCGTGGCCGATTCAGTCCGTCGCTGGAGCGGTAGTGAAAACTTTCGCGAGCTGACCTCGGTCGACCTGGACCTGGCCGTTGCCTTGGGGGCAGCCTACTACGGCCTGGCGCGCAAGGGGCAAGGCATTCGCATCCGCGCCGGTACGGCCCGCACTTACTACATCGGCATCGAGAGCAGCATGCCAGCGGTGCCCGGCATTCCCACGCCCATCAAGGCCCTCTGCGTCGTGCCCTTCGGTACGGAGGAAGGCAGCGATCCGGAGATCATCGGCAAGGAGTTTGGCCTGGTCGTGGGCGAGCCCGCCCTCTTCCACTTGCTCGGCTCCACCACACGTAAACAGGACGATCTGGGCCAGGAAGTGGAGGATTGGAGCGGCGAGATCGATGAAGTGGCGACGCTGGAAACCCTGTTGCCGGCCACCGATGCCGAACAGGGCGGCACGCTAATCCCGGTGCTGCTCCAGAGCCGCGTCACCGAAATCGGCACGCTGGAGCTCTGGTGCGTGGCCCGGGATGACAACCGCCAGTGGAAGCTGGAGTTCAACATTCGGGAAGAGAATGGAAGGCCGGAAGACATGCCGGCTTCCGAGGAACAAGGCTGGGGATAGTCGCCCCTGCACCGAGCCTGCGCTCACAAAACATCGTAGCCTGAGCCTGTCGAAGGCGGGTCTGTCAAACCGCCTTCGACAGGCTCAGGCTACGGGTAGGGGATAGGGGATAGGCTGCGGGTAGAGGTGGGCGGGGTAGCTACATCCTCGGTCGGCTGCTAACTTGCCGCCACAAGGTTGACCGTGATCTCCATTTCGTCGCTGATCAGATCATCCCCAAGATTGTCGAAGAAGGACCCGGAGCCGTAGCGCACGTCAAAGACCGCCCGGTCCACGACGATCTCGGCCACGGCCTCAAGCGTTCCGTCGCCGACGACCACATCGGTCAAGAATTCAATCTCGGCCGTCGTCTCTTTGACGGTCAGATCGCCCACGACCCTGTACTGGTTTTCCACGTCGGTCGGTTCGGCAGATTTGATGACGAGGGTGGCGGTGGGATAGGTTTCGACGCCGAAGAAATCATCCGACTTCAGGTGACCTTCTAGCATCTCCTTCATGTTGCCATTCTGGCTGTCGGTAGTGATGGTCGTCATGTCGATGACGAAGGAACCGTCGACCAACTCCGAGCCGTTAAAGGTTAACTGTCCCTCGGCGATGTCGACCGTGCCGGTTTCCGTCGGACCGACCGGCTTGGAGCCGAACCAGGCGACGCTGCTGGTACCCGGATCGACGGTGTAGACGGTGGCTTCACCATCTGTGGCTTCTTCCACAGCGGTTTCTTCCGCTGGCGCATCGGTTGGGGCCGCTTCTTCTGCGGCCGCTTCTTCTGCGGCCGGCTCCGTCGGAGCGGCTGCTTCTGCGGCCGCTGCTTCTGCGGCAGGTTCTGCCGCGCTTTCCGCGGCCGGGGCCGCAGCTG
Organism: uncultured Caldilineaceae bacterium; assembly: GCA_964478635.1. Lineage (GTDB taxonomy): Bacteria > Chloroflexota > Anaerolineae > Caldilineales > Caldilineaceae > JAGRCP01. Next base: position 4,650 of record CAYZLP010000224.1, on the reverse strand, counting down.
GTGCGGCGGTGCTGCAGGCCGCCAGAATCAGCAGCGAGAACAGGGTAATGGCGAACATTATTGGTTTGCGAGACATGGTTGCTCCTTTGGCAATTGTAATCATGTTTGCCGCGCTGGGCGGTAACCTCGGCTATAGTAGGTCTGGACCGTCACTAGCAGCGTCCCAAGTCAGTCCTCCGAGCGTCCCAATCCCAGCCGATTGGGCGTCCCAATTATGGTTGGCAGCGTCCTCATATGAAGACCCCAGGCACCGAACCCGATAGACGCACACTCGCCAAACAGGAAAGCGCGACGACGCGCCTTCAGTTGCTGGGACCGGTTCAAATCCTCGCACAGGGCCGTACGGTAGGGCTGACCATCACCAAGGCCCAGGCGTTGTTAACCTATCTTGCCTTGACGGCAACCCCTGTCGCGCGCATACGATTGATGGATTTGCTCTGGCCGGAGAGCCACCCGGAGGCCGCGCGCAAGAATCTTCGCAACACCCTCTGGCAGATTCGGCGTCGACTGGGTGATGAGTTCCTGATCGCCGATGATGAGCGCGTCGAACTCTCCCCATCCGTTGCGGTAGACGTTGCTGAATTTGAAGCGCGCCTGGCGACCGCGTCGCGTGTCACTATTGCGTTGGGCGAGGAACTGCCGGCCGCGCTCGATCTCTGGCGCGGAAGCCTTGCGCAAGATCTCTCACCGGGCGATGCACCGGACTTTGAACTGTGGCTGGAAGGCGAACGGCAGCGTCTAGGCGATCTGTACACGCGGGGCGTTATCCAACTCATCGATCGTCTGCGCCGCACAGGTAGCTGGTCCGACCTGATCGATGTCGGGCAACGCGGCCTGCAGCACGACCCGACTGTCGAGCCCATCCACATCGCACTCATGGAGGCCTACGCCCGCCTGGGCCGGCGCGACGCGGCCCTGCGCCAATTCGAGACATTGGGCAAGATCCTTGAAGAGGAACTCGGCGCTGCGCCCCTCGCGACGACCCGGACCTTATCTGAACAGATCCGTACCGGCACGCTGCCGGACATGCTGCCGGGAGATATGTTGGATGTGCCCCCGCCGGCCGGCGCGGCCGCGCTTCCGGCAAAGGGTACTGCTTATGGGAGACCCTTTGTCGGACGACAGGCGGAACGGCAGACGCTTGATGACGCGCTGGGGATTGCCGGTGAGGGGCAGCTTCAAATCGTGCTCATCTCCGGCGAATTAGGGCTGGGCAAATCTTACCTGTGGCGCCGCTGGGCCAACGATCTGCCCTCCTCGGCCGTCGTGTTGGAGACGCGCTGCCTTGACACGACTCGAACGCTGCCCTTCGCCCCGCTGACCGGCTTTTTCAGCTCCCAGTGGTCCGTCGACCATCTCTTTGGCCCCGCCGCCCCCGTCTCGCCGGTCTGGTTGGTTGAACTGGCCCGCCTCCTGCCCCAGATCCGCGATCATCATCCGGATCTTCCGGCCGCCGCGCCACTGCCGCCGGAAGAGGAGCGTCGGCGAATTTTCGAGGCTTTTGTCCAGACGCTGCGCGCGCTGAACGCCAGACCCCTGATTCTCTTTGTTGACGATCTCCACTGGGCCGATGGGGCGACTTTGGATTGGCTCATCTACCTGGCCGATCGCATGCGCAATGAACCCCTCCTGCTCGTCAGCGCCTATCGCCCCGATGAGGCCTCGCCTGCGCTGAAGCTTTTTGCTACGGGCTGGAGCCGCGAAGGTGAGGTTCGGCGCTTGCCCCTGGCCCCGCTGACTGCCCGGGAAGCGGCCGAACTGATCGCCGCGCTACACGGTGATGCCGCTGCGGCCGATCGTCTCTACACCCGGAGTGGAGGCAATCCCTACTTCCTGACCGAGCTGAGTCGCGCCTATCCGGATGGGATGCCTGACGCGCTCGTCGACCTGATCCGCACCCGCCTCCACAGCCTGCCGGAAGCAGCGCAGCGCCTGCTCCAACTGGCCGCCATCCTGGAGCCGACCATCAGTTTCAACATGGTGCAGGCGTTGAGCCAACAGGCCGAGACCGCCACGCTGGATGCCCTGGACACTCTCCTGGCGCGCACCATCCTGGTGGAACATGGCGACGCCTACGAGTTTGCCCATCCCTTGCTCGCCGATCTCGTCCGGGATGAACTCAGCACGCCCCGGCGGCGCAGCCTGCACCTGCGCGTTGCGGATCATCTTCATGCGCTCTACGGTGAGGCGCCCGACGCGGTGATGGGGCGGCTGGCCTATCACTACGCCGAAGCCGGGCAGCCGGACCGGGCCGCGTATTTTGCCGAAAGCGCAGCCGCCCAGGCTGTTCAGGTCGGCGCCATGGCCGAGGCGGTCAACTTCTACCGCCGGGCGTATGATCTCGAACCGACGCCCATGCGGCTGCTGGAACTGGGCCACGCCCTCATGCACGTGCCCGGACGGACCGAGGACGCGCGCGCATCCATGCAGGCTGCCCTGGTCGAGTTCGAGGCGGCCGGAGATCGGCAAGGTATCGTCCAGGCCGGTCTTCGTCTGGCCTTCAGCTATCTGGCCCTGGAAAAAGGCGAGGATGTTCTCCATTGGGCCGAGCGGATCCAGGGCAGTCTGGAGGGTGATGATTCGCCTGAGCTGGCGGCCACAGTCCAGTACTTGATGGGGTCGGGCAAGAGTTACATGCCCCGGGCGTTAACCGAGGCGGATGAACATTACGCTGCGGCAACCCGATTGGCCGGCGAGCACCGGCTGGCCTCGGAGATCGCAATTCAGAGCTGGTTCGGCTGGGGCAATCTTTCCCTGCGACGGGGCGATTTCGAGGTAGCCCGCAAGAAGTTTCAGGAAACCATGAAGCTGGCCAGATCGACGGGCGACATCTACTTCGAGGCTCTGAGCTACAACAATCAGGCCTATGCGGCCCTATTGGCGGGCGCTGTGGCGGATGCACGCACGACCATCGAACTCGGCATCGACTTTGTCATGCGCAACGAGCTGATGCGACCCCGTCAGTATCTCTACAGCACGCGGGGAGAGATTGCCCTGGCTGCCGGCGATCTGGACGAGGCGGAAAGATCCCTCACGGTGGCCCACGACGAGGCGCGCGTCTATGACAACTTAACCCACGCCGCCAACATCCAGGCCAATTTGGGGCGCGTCGCCCTGGCGCAGGGCGAGCATGCGCTTGCGCAAGCGCGCCTCCTGGATGCCTATGCTGCCGTGCCTGACGCGGGCGCAAGTCATCTCCGTATCCAGATCGAGCTATGGTTGGCGCGCCTCTATCTGGTCTGCGAGGATATCCCGATGGCCCGTCGCTATCTGGAGACTGCGCGCGACACGCTCGCCGACAGCGGCCGGGCCGCGCTCCAGACCGAGGCGGATGCCCTGGCCGAGGCATTGGCGCTGCGGATGGCGAAAGCGTGAAGTCGCATCAATAGAGTCTTTCCAGATCCAACACGTTCAGTAAAGGCTGACCGGCCAGATAGCGGCGCAGGTTGGCGCAGAAGAGATCGGTGATGCGCTCGTTCTCGCGGTCGCTCGTGCTGGCCGAGTGGGGGCTCACCAATACGTTGGGCATGCTCCAGAAGGGGCTGTCGGGCGGCAGAGGTTCCTCGGCAAAGACATCCAGGGCCGCCCCGCTGAGGTGACCCGATTTCAACGCCGCGATGAGGGCGGGCTCGTCAACGACGGCGCCGCGTGCGATGTTGATAAAGAAAGCGCCGGGCTTCATCGCGGCCAGGGTAGTGGCGTCGATCAGCTTCTCGGTCTCGGGCGTATGGGGGACGATGACCACGACCACATCCGCCTGACCGAGCATTGCGTGCAGTTCGCCCGGCGGATAGAAGCGGTCAACGCCGTCATCGTCGCCCCGGGCCCGGGTACCGACGGTCTTCATGCCCAATCCCTGGGCCATCCGGGCCACCTCTCGCCCGATCCGGCCCAACCCCACCACTGCCAGCGTTCGTCCTTCAAGATCCGTGGCCGCATAGCGTTCCCAGCGACGGGCCTCCTGTTCGGCCAGGATATGGCGCAGGCGCTTGTAGTGCATCAGCATCGCCATCACGCAGAACTCGGCCAGCGGGCGGGCGTGGACGCCGCTTGCCGTCGTGAAGATGGTATCCGGCATGCGCTCGGCATAGCCCAGCCGCTTGACGAACTGGCCGATGCCGGCGCTGGTGGCCTGGATCCAGCGCAGCCGGGGCGCCAGGTCGGGCAGATCATCCCGGTGGGTGTGGTCGAAGTCGAAGAGGATTTCAGCTTCGGCGAGGTGCGCTTGCCAGCGCGCCTCTTCTTCCGGCGTCCGTGTGAGGGGCGCGCCTCCATGGTCGGCGGGGTAGCGGGGTCGCGGGATCAGCTCGGGCGCATAGATTACGTGCAGCCGCGGATCGACGGCCCGAATGCGGGCGACGTGTTCCGGCTCCAGATAGCTGGCAATGAGCAGGTTATGGGTGTTGCTCGTTTCGGGCATCAGTCGATCACTTCCCGTAATATTGGTTGGGTTGATTGGCAGGTTTGTCAGGATTTAGGCCGGTACCGATCGCCCGGCATGGCGCTGCCCACGCGGTTTTCCGCATTCGCATCGGCCGTTGCGATGACCACGTCCGCAAGGAGCCCATGGTCCGAGCGGTTGCGCATGTAGTGATCGACGACCGTGCGCCGTGCCAGGTTGGCGTCTCCCGATGCCAGTGCCGCCACCAT
>CAYZLP010000223.1:5009-7540 GCA_964478635.1 uncultured Caldilineaceae bacterium | reverse complement strand
TGCTGCGCACGATCTTGGATCAACTGCTCCAGACTCGGGGCGCGCACGACCCGGCGCGCATCGCCGCCCTGCACCAGATGCTGCGTGCGCTGACCCAGATTACGCTGACTCACCCCGGTTTCGTGGGTCGCGAAGACGAAGACCCGGCGCTCCTCACCGGACGCTTCGCCAATCCGGAGCCGGAGCTGCGGCGCGTGCTGCTCGACCCGACGGAGCCCGGTTCGCTCTTTGCCGGGCTGCAAGCCATGATTCGGGCCGCCTTTGCCGTACGCGATCTCTGGTCCAGCGACAGTTGGCGGGTTCTTGACGGCATCGAAGGCACGTTGACGATGATGAGTCAGAATGCCGAAATGCGACCGTTTCCGCTGCTGCTGGATGACCTGAACCGCCTCATCACCCAATTGATGGCCTTCGCCGGCCTCAATGCGGAGAGCACGACCCGGGGGCTCAGCTGGATCATGCTGGACAGCGGCCGGCGCATGGAGCGGGCCCAGTCGCTGGCTACGTTCGTGCGTGCGATGCTGGTCCAGGTGGAGGATCCAGCCATCGAGGCGCTCAACCTGGAAAACGTGCTGCTGACCACCGAAAACGTCATCACGTATCGGCGGCGGTACCGAGCCTATCTCCACATTCAGACCGTGCTAGAACAACTGCTATTGGACGCCACCAATCCCCGCGGGCTTATCTACCAACTCGATCATCTCCAGGAACACCTGCGCCAACTGCCCCGACCCAACCTCGGCTTTCGCATGAGCGACGAAGAGCGACTCGTCCTGGATGCAAGCACCCGCCTACGCCTGAGCGAACTACCCGAACTGTGCATATCCGACAGGAATGGCCGTCTGCGCCCCGAATTGGATGCACTGTTGGCGGCAGTCAACGAACGGCTGAACGCGACGTCGGTCACGCTCAACAATTACTATTTCACCCATGCCCAGGCGCCCCGGTCGCTGCTTGGCCTGGGCGCCGCCGAGCGATGATCCGCTACCAGGTTACCCACACGACCGAGTACCGCTATACGGAACCGGCCAGCCTGAGCTACAACGAAGCTCGGCTCCTGCCGCGCACCGTGGCTACGCCCCTCTTCGCCCAGCAGGTCACCAACCATAAACTGGAGGTCGAGCCTGAATGGCGCGACGCCAGAGGGCGCCAGGACCATTTTGGCAACCACGTCATCTATTTCACCATGCGTCGGCCTCATTCGACCATGCGCGTTACCGTGGACAGCGAAGTTCGGCTCGAGCCCCGCATGACGGCGGCTGCCTTCGATGCCTATGCCGCACAGAGTCCCCCGTGGGAGCAAGTGTCTGCGCGTCTGGCGGACGATCCGGCCCTGGTCCTCCAGCGGGAATTTATGCTGGATTCGCCGCTTGTACGCGTGTTTGAGGATGCGGCGGCCTATGCCGCCCCATCCTTCACGAACAGCCGCCCCATCCTGCAGGCAGCCCGGGATCTCATGCACCGCCTGCATGCCGATTTCACCTACGAACCGGGCGCAACCACGATTGCGACCCCACTCCCCGAAGTCTTCGCCGCCAAACGGGGTGTCTGCCAGGATTTTGCGCACTTCATGCTGGCCTGCGTCCGCAGCCGGGGCCTGGCCTGTCGCTACGTCAGCGGCTACATCGAAAACCGTCCGCCCCCCGGCCAGGAAAAGCTTCAAGGCAGCGATGCCACTCACGCCTGGGTTTCACTCCATGTGCCGGATCTGGGCTGGATCGACTTCGACCCGACCAATGCCAAGATTGCGACCGACCAGCACATCATCCTGGGATGGGGACGGGACTTTGGCGATGTCACGCCCCTGAAGGGTATCTTCTTCGGCGGCGGCTCGAACAAGCTCTCCGTCGCCGTGGATGTAAGGCGTGTTTGAAGCAACCGACGGCGCAGCGGCGATCCCGGCCACATGACATCTGTCCCCCAATTCTTGGGACATTTGCCCGGCGCATCAATCTACACCTATTGCATACAATAGCATAGCATTGCAAAACATGGCAGAAAGATGCATTTATGGCTGAGCTTCTCACCGCGCGTCAGGTCCAAGACTTACTCCAAGTCGATCGCACAACGATCTATCGCATGCTGAATGACGGCCGGCTCTCCGGCGTAAAAATCGGTGGTCAGTGGCGTTTTCACGCGGAAGTCGTCGATGCGCTGATGCACGGCCGGTCGGCTGAGCCCAAAGCAGCGCCCACACTGCCGGCCGAACCGCTGCCCCTTGACTGCATCCAACCGATCCAGGACGTCTTTGCCGAAATCGCCGGGATCGGTGCGATCCTGACAGGTCTTGACGGCGAACCGCTGACCGAATTGAGCAACTGTTCATCATTCTGTCGCCTGATTCTCGATGCACCCACCGGGCGCGCGGCATGCGTCGAATCCTGGCGCAGGCTGGCCGCGCACCCGGAAGCGACCACCGGCTTTGTGACCTGTCATGCCGGCCTCCAGTATGCCCGGGGCCGGGTCTCCGTCAACCACACGCCGGCGGCCATGCTCATCGCCGGCCAGTTCTATGCCGAAGCGCCGAGCGA
>CAYZLP010000223.1:0-4909 GCA_964478635.1 uncultured Caldilineaceae bacterium | reverse complement strand
GCCGTGGCCGGCGCGATGGGCTTGAGCCAGGGTCCGCCCCTCCAGGCCAGCGGCTTGCCCGCCGAACTGGCCAGCCAAACGCGGAAAGCGGTCGACCTGGTCGCCAACGCGCTGGAAACCAAGCCCCGCGTGCCGATCATCTGGATGGAATTCCAGGATTGTGCCGGCTGCAGCGAAGCCCTGACGCGCTCCCAATCGCCTACGCTAACCGACCTGGTCCTCAACGAAATCTCCATTGAGTATCACGAAACCTTGACCGCGGCGGCCGGCTTCCAGACGGAGGCCAACAAAGACGCGGTCATGGAGGAGTATGCCGGCCAGTATGTTCTGGTAATCGAAGGGAGCATTCCCACGGGCCGGGGCGCCGTCTATTGCACCGTCGGCGGGCGGACGGCTGAAGACCTGGCCCTCGATGCAGCGGAAAATGCCGGCGCCATCATCGCCATCGGCAACTGCTCCGCCTTTGGCGGCCTGCCCGCGGCGGCGCCCAATCCCACCAACGCCAAGAGTGCGCAGCAGGTGCTCAAGGGCAAAACGGTGGTCAATATCCCCGGCTGTCCCCCCATTCCCGAAGTATTCACCGGCACGCTGTTGCACTACATCGTCTTCGGGAAGCTGCCCGAACTGGACGGCCTCAACCGGCCCAAGACCTTCTACGGCCAAACGGTGCATGACCGCTGTATGCGGCGCCCCTTTTACGAAGCGGGCAGGTTCGCCAAGAGCTTCGATGACGAAGGCGCCAAGGCCGGCTGGTGTCTCTACAAGCTTGGCTGCAAGGGACCCACGACCTACAACGCCTGCGCCTCTATCAAGTGGCAGAACGGCCTCTCCTTTCCCATCCAATCGGGTCACCCTTGCCTGGGCTGTTCGGAACCCGGCTTCTGGGACGGAGGCGGTTTCTATCAAGGTCAATCTGCGCCGCTCAATCGGCCCGGTGTGGCCGCAGCCGGCGCGGCGGCCGTCGTCGGCGCGGCGGCCGGCGTTGGCTACGGCTGGATGAATCAGGCCCAAAAGGAGGAAAGCGGGGCTTCGACAGGCTCAGCCGACGGGGAGGTGGCAGGCTCAGCCGACGGGGCTTCGACAGGCTCAGCCGGCGGGGGGGTGGCAGGCTCAGCCGGCGGGGCTTCGACAGAGTCAGCGGGCGATGCATAGGAGGCAATCATGGATTTTTGGTATGGAATGATGGAATTTACCCGGGGACCGCTCTTCTACTTTGCCCTGCTGGTCTTCGTGGCGGGCATGCTCTTCCGCCTCTTTCGGATCATTATGCTGGGCTGGTCGCGTGATTACAGCAAACCGCGAGGAAGCAAGGCGCTCGGCGTCGCTAAATCGTATTTGAAAGCCATTCTGATCTGGCCCTTTATTCCGTGGATCAAAGGGACCTTTCGCCGCAACCCGGTCATGTATCTGGCCGGCGGCCTCTTTCACCTGGGCCTGTTTGTCGTGATCTTTCTGGGCACGCCCCACATGCTTGTCTGGAAGAGCCTGCTCGGCTTTGGCTGGCCAACCCTGCCCCTGCCGGTGGTGGATTGGATGGCCGTGGGCGCGATCATCGCCATGCTGGTACTGTTGGTCATGCGCTTGACCAATCCCGTGCTGCGCCTCCTGAGCGGCGTGCCCGAATGGCTGAACTGGAGCATGGTCTTTCTGCCCATGATCACGGGCTACATCATGACCCACCATCTCTTCTTCCGCTATGAAGTGGCCTACAGCCTGCACATGCTGGCCGTGGACGCGATGCTCATCTGGATTCCCTTCAGCCGCATCTCTCACTTCATGTTCTACTTTTTCTCCCGGACAATCCATGGGTCGTCCTGGGGCAAGCATGCGGTTTCGCCGTAGGAGGTTGCCATGACTGTTAAATTGCGACGGAAATACCACGGCGGAAATTCGGCGCAGCTACCACAGGTAGAGACTGACGGCTCTTTTCCGCCGGGATTTCCTACCCAATCTGCCATCAATTCGTTTGTACGGGATACGGGCGCGCGGGTTGCATCGCAACTGGAGGCGTGCACGCGCTGCGGCATGTGCGCCGAGGCCTGCCACTACTATCAGGCCACGGGCAAACCGGAATATGCGCCAATCTGGAAAGTGGAGCTGCTGCGCCGGGCCTACGAGCAGCGCTTCACGCTCACGGGCAAGCTCAAGCTGCGGCTGGGCATCGAACATGAGATCACGGACGAGGAGATTGCCGAATGGCCCCAGTACAGCTTCGGCGCCTGCTCCATGTGCAACAAGTGCTCCCTCGTTTGCCCCATGGGCATCGATCTCAAATCGCTCATCGGTGAGGTCCGCTCGGGCCTGACCGCGGCCGGCTGCGGCCCGGAACGGCTGGTGCAGCGGGCCCACGTCCAGGCGGAGACGGGCAGCCCCGCCGGGTACACGGAAAAGGAGTGGGGCGAGTTCTTCCACAGCCTGGACGGCACGGGCATTGAGGTGCCCATCGACAAGCAGGGCGCCAACTCGCTGGTCGTCTTCACGAGCATTGAGTTGGAAGATTATCCTGAAAACTTGCGTGACATCGCACGGATCATGAACGCGGCCGGCGAAAGCTGGACCGTGAGCCTCCAGGCCCGGGATGCCTTCAACCTGGGCACGATCATCGGCGACAAGGCAGTTCAGCGCACCATCTCGGACCGGTTGGTCAATGCGGCCAAGGCCCTGGGCGTCAAGCGCATCGTCGTCACCGAGTGCGGCCACGGCTTCACTACGCTGCGCGACGAGTACCCGAACAACGTCAAGGAACGCCTGCCCTTCACCATCGAGCATATCACGGAGGTCATGGCCGAGTTTTTCCGCAAGGGGCGCATCAAGCTCCAGCCGGGGTTGTTCGATGACGGCCGGGTGCTCACCTTCCACGACTCGTGCAAGATTCAGCGCACCGGCGGCATTATGGAAGAGCCCCGCCTGATCATCAATCATCTGGCGCCCAAATCCTTCGTCGAAATGCCCAACAACCGCACCAACGCGATCTGCTGCGGCGGTGGCGGCGGCATCCGCGGCATTCCCGATGCCCGGCCGAACGTCTATGCGGCCTTCGGGCTGAAGGTGAAGGACGTCAAGGCGATCAATGCGGATGGGGTGATCACGACCTGCAGCAACTGCCGCGTCCAGTTCAACGACGGTTTCCGCCACTACGGCATGTCCGAAGAAGTCTACGGCCTGGTCGGCATGGTGGCTGCCGCCCTCATCGAGAAATAGGAAGGACCTTATGGCACAGCGACTTGTCATCGATCCGATCACCCGCATTGAGGGACACCTGCGTATCGAGGCGACCCTGGACGAGACGGACACCATTACCGACGCCTATTCGTCCGGCACCATGGTGCGGGGGATTGAGATCATCCTGAAAGGCCGCGACCCGCGTGAAGCCTGGGCCTTCGCCCAGCGCGCGTGCGGCGTCTGCACGACGGTCCACTCCTTCGCCTCCATCCGCTCGGTGGAGGATGCTCTGGGGATCCGGATTCCCCCGGCCGCCAACCTGATCCGCAATCTTATGATTGCCCAGCAATATGTCCACGACCACGTCATGCATTTCTACCACCTCCATGCCCTGGATTGGGTGGACGTAGTCTCGGCGCTCCAGGCCGACCCGGCGGAGACATCCGCCATCCAGCAGAGTATATCGCCCTGGCCCAATTCCTCGCCGGCCTATTTCGCAGGCGTGCGCGATCGGATTCAGGCCATCGTGGACAGCGGTCAGCTTTCGCTCTTCGCCAATGCCTACTGGGGCCATCCCGGCTACAAGCTGCCGCCCGAAATCAACTTGCTGGCCGTGGCGCACTACCTGGAAGCCCTGGACTGGCAGAAAGACGCCATCACCATCCACACGATCTTCGGGGGCAAGAATCCCCACCCGAACTTCATCGTGGGCGGCGTGCCCATGCCCATCGACGTCAACAGCGACGCTGCGCTGAATGCCGAGCGGCTCTCGCGCATCAAGGACAGCATCGAGCACATCATACGCTTCGTGGACCAGGTCTATCTGCCCGATCTGCTGGCAATCGCGCCTTACTACAAGGAATACGCAGCCGTGGGCGAGGGGCTGGGCAACTTCCTGACCTGGGGCGAGTTCCCGGGCGAGGACGTGAACGATCTCTCCCAGCTGCTGGTCCCCCGGGGCGTCATTCTCAACCGGGATCTGAGCAACATCATCGTGCCCGATCCGCGGGATTTGGAGCGGATGCAGGAGTTTGTGGGCCATTCATGGTACGAATATCGCGACGGCGACGAAGCGGGCCTCCATCCCTGGAACGGGGAAACCAAGTTTGACTACACCGGCCCGGAACCGCCTTACGAAGAGTTGGAAGTGGAGCAGAAGTACTCCTGGCTCAAGGCGCCCCGCTGGAACGGCATGCCCATGGAAGTCGGCCCCCTGGCCCGGGTACTCATGCTCTATGCCGGCGGCCACGCCCAGACCCAGGAGCTGGTCAACCTGACGCTGGAGACACTGGACGCGCCGGTCGAGGCCCTCTTCTCGACCCTGGGACGCACGGCAGCCCGGGGCATTGAGACCAAGGTCGTAGCCGACGCCATGCGGGCCTACTTTGGCGACCTGGTGGCAGCCATCAACGCCGGCAACACCCGGACCATGGCCGACGGCAGTTGGGAGCCCTCGAGCTGGCCGCGCACGGCCCAGGGCGTGGGCTTCATGGAGGCGCCCCGGGGCGCGCTCGGCCACTGGATCGTCATCGAGAATCGCCGGATCGAAAACTACCAGATGGTGGTGCCCACGACCTGGAATGCCTCGCCCCGGGATCACCTGGGCCAGCCGGGCGCCTACGAGGCATCTCTGGTCGGCCATACCCTGGCCAAGCCGGAGTGGCCCCTGGAAATCCTGCGTACGGTCCACTCCTTCGATCCCTGCATGGCCTGCGCCATCCACATGATCGACGCCCAGGGCCGGGAC
>CAYZLP010000222.1:0-7557 GCA_964478635.1 uncultured Caldilineaceae bacterium | reverse complement strand
AGATGGAGGGTTTTGTAATACTCGTCAGGATGCGATCTGAACGCTGGTATTACGCATTGCGCTAAGCACGAGTAACTGTTTAGCTTGGACCGATCATCTACGTTCGTGAGGAGAAACATAATGACAAAAATCACAGCACTTCATCCACTAGGTCAGCTTTATCAACAGTGGGCCTTGGACTATATTATCGAGGCAGTCCGAGCAATCGCGCAGGATGAGGGCAATAATCCAGACAAGTATCGGCACGTACCCGACGACGTTACGGCCTTGTTGGCTGAATTCCGCAACAAGGTTGGCACCGATCCACAATGGCCGTCGTTCGCTGAACGCAATGCTACGTATGATGCGCAACTTGGTGAATGGTTCGCGGACGCGGCTGCGGCCTTCAGACTGGCAGCAGTGACATACGTTGAGAAATCAACTGAGGCGATGCGCGACATCTCGACCGCGGCTGCTACCGGCGCTATCGACGCATTCCGAGTGCACCTGAAGGCAAAAGGCGAATCGACCACCCAACGCCGGGCGGCTGTAGCCACGGCGATGTTCCATGCCGCCGCGCTTGTGTTGCGTTCTCCACAGCTTGCGCAGGTTTTCCACGAGCGTGAAGCGAGCGACTCCTGGCCCCTGGACGGCGGCTGCGACGCTGCCGGAGCAAACCTTGTCGGTGCAATCGCGAAGGAACTGTTTCCGCCCGTGGTCGGACGTATGACGGCATACAAGTTCCTGCTACTACAGCGAGTCGCCGATCACGGAGCGCACACACTGACCTACGTGCTCGATAACGCGCCAGTAGAGAAGGTGATGGCACCAGCCTACGCTTGGTATCAGGCGGCTCGCGAACTGATACCGACTTCGACGATCATCAATGCTTGGCGAAGTGAGTCAATGCGCCAGGAGATGTCGAGCATCGAGCGCTCTCTTATGCCCCCGCACCCAGCGGGAGACGTGACGATGGGTGGGACTGAACTGCGGTCAGCAATGGCGCGAATCGGCAGGACTGGCGGCTTCGGCGGCTTCGGCGGCTTCGAGCTAGGGTTAAGCACACACACTGTAGGTGAGGAAGTGTGCTGCTCGACCGGTGACCTAAGTTGCATCAGCGATGCTTCATGCGTGAGCGTTGTCGAGCACTGCCCGACTGAAGGTTTTTGCCCGACCAGTCCCGGGTCCGGTTTGAGCTGCAACGGCCCGTGTGGGTCTGGGCGGCACCACTGCTGATGACGGACCACGCTTGGTGGGTCGCCGCAACATCTATTTCAGAGCGTGCCTCCTGCGCCGCTGGCACCAATGCCACAGCGCATGTTTCGTCTCCCATGTCACGGTTCCGGATGGACAGATGGCGTTCCCAACCACCATTTCATGAAGATCACTGGTTCGAACGCCGCCTTTCTCAATGGAGTATCGACCGCGATCGTTTCGAGTACTTGATCACGGAGGAGGTGCTGGCTTGGGTAGCGACTCATGATCAGACCCCGCCTTCATGGGCCGACACAATTAACCGCCTGTACTTCGCCGAATACGTGCCGAACCATGCCCCAAACACGGACACAAGCGAGGCCGTAACGAAAACCACGCGACGGTTGATTGCGCTCGTCCGACCGCTTACCCGAGATGCTCTCAGCCGCGTGACTAGCGCGATCCAAACAGTGCGATCGGAGTCTGATGGTCTCGGCATCGATATCGACGGCGTGGTCGCATCACTGAGCCAGGCGCTCGACGCGATCGTGATGCCAGCAATTGTCCGCGTGTGTGCCCTGGAGCTGAACATCCGCAACATCGAGAGCAGACTACAGGGTGGAACGCCAGCGGAACGTTTCAGTGCATTCGTCGACGAGCTAGCCAAGCCAGCAGGGTCACATGCAATCCTGCGTGAATACCCCGTACTAAGCCGACATCTTGTAAAACTTGTCGACACTTGGGTAGCCAGTACCGAAGAATGGCTGCAACGTCTACAGATGGATTTCGAGCAGGTGCGTGCGGCTTTTCTGGACGAGGGCGGCGCCCAACTCGTTGCGGTCGAGCCGACTGGCGGTGACAGGCATGCGGGTGGTCGCACTCCCATAGTACTGGTGTTCCGCTCGGGACGTCGGATAGTCTACAAGCCGCGGTCATTGTCGCTCGACCAACACTTCAGCGATCTGATTGGCTGGCTGAATGCGCAGGGGCTTCAACCAACCATGCGGAGCGTCCGAGTCCTCGACAAAGCTTCGCATGGCTGGTGTGAGTTCATTGATCATCGGCCCTGCCGTACGATTGATGAACTTACCGATTTTTTCAGGCGACAAGGCGCATACCTGGCCCTGTTCTATGCCCTGGGCAGCAGCGACTTTCATCGCGAGAATCTCATTGCGCATGGTGCCTATCCTGTGCCGGTCGATCTCGAGACGTTGTTCTGCCCAGATGTAAATCAGAAGGCTGACCATCACGCGCCAACTTTGGCGTACCGTGCGATCTCCGAGTCGGTCCTCCGGGTCGGGCTGCTGCCCCGGCGTGTCTGGGGCGGCGATGAAGGGAGCGGGATCGATCTCAGCGGACTCGTTGGCGACCCGTCGCAGCATACACCATTCGGCGTCTTGACGTGGAACGACCCTCAAACTGAAGAAGTCTTGCGGTTGGTCCGGAGACCGATGCCACTTGGCCCGGCCATCAATCGTCCAGTCCTCGATGGCGAACCTATCTCCGCTTCGGATCATGTGTCGCTGATCATCGAAGGCTTCGAACGCACTTACAGCCTGCTTCGACGCCTGCGAGTGGCCTTATGTGCGGCAGACGGACCGCTCGCCGCATTTCGCGACGACGAAGTGAGGGTCGTGCTGCGTCCTACCCTCACCTACAGTGTGTTGCTCCAGGAAAGCTACCATCCCGACTACCTGCAGGACGCCGCCGATCAAGAGCGGCTGTTCGACCTGCTGTGGGCGACGGCGCCATATGCCGAACATCTAGAGGCCGCTGTCGGTTTCGAGCAGGAGGATCTACGCGCGGGAGATGTGCCCCGGTTTTTCACCCATGCGGGCCAGCATGATTTGTGGGCCGGACCCGGTCGCAAGGTGCCGTATCGATTCGCGCGGTCGTGCCTGGACACAGCTGTCAGCCGTTTGGAGCGACTGAATGACGAGGACGTAGTTCGACAGAGATGGCTCGTCAAAGCGTCGCTTGCCACAGCTGCCCGGGAGACGCAGCAGGGCTGGACACGATATGCGATCGAACCGTTGCGTTCAGACCCGTCGGCGATACGCCGACGCGCCGGTGAGCTTGCAGCGTCAATTGGCGAACTCCTCGCGGATTTGGCGTATGAGGGTGAATCCGACCTTACTTGGATCGGACTGTCGGTATCAGGTGACGAACGGTGGTCGCTATCCCCGATACGAAATAGCCTTTACGACGGACTATCCGGCATTGCATTGTTCTTGGGATACCTCGGGACGGCTCGCAATGATGAAAAGTTCCTGGATCTCGCACGCAGGACCGTCGCATCGGTGACAAGGACTTGGCGCATCGACACTGTTGCGCAGCCCTCCATCGGCGGGTTCTCAGGACTCGGAGGGGTGATCTACGCTCTCACGCATCTCTCTTGCCTTCTGCACGAACCGACTCTGCTGACGACGGCGCAGGTCATGGTTCGCGAGCTACCCAGACTCATCGATCGCGACCATGAATTCGATATCATCGGCGGGGCCGCCGGCTGCATCGCAGGATTGCTGACGCTCTGGGAGTACGCACCAGAAGACGAAGTGATCGAGCAGGCCGTTGCGTGCGGGCATCATCTCGTGGCGACGGCGACAGAATATCGGAGTGGATGTGGATGGGTCAGACCTGAGATGGCACCAGTGGCACTGGCAGGATTCGCGCATGGAGCTTCTGGAATCGCTTGGGCGCTCGAAAGGTTGTCGGCTGTGACTGGCATCGAAACGTTCGCCGAGCGTGCGGCGTCAGCCCTCGATTATGAGCGGACGCTATTCTCAGAAATAACGGGGAACTGGCGAGACGTGCGAACCAATAAGCGATTGAGCGATGAATCAGACGGCTCTGCGAAGTTCTCGACTGCTTGGTGTCACGGCGCTGCAGGAATCGGGCTGTCACGTCTTTCGTTGCTCCGCCGAAGGCTGGATCCAGCGCTGTATGAGGATCTCAAAGCTGCCGTGCGCACGACGGGAAATACCGGTTTTGGTCTGAACCACTCCCTCTGCCATGGCGATCTTGGGAATCTCGAGCTGCTAATGCAGGCGACGCGGTTACCAGAGTTTGCCGACCAACGAGAGGACACGCAAAGAATGATGGCTGGCATTGTTGGTGACATCGATCTGAATGGACCGCGTTGCGGGATACCCTTGCAGGTCGAGTCACCGGGACTGATGACCGGTCTCGCCGGGATCGGTATGGGCCTGCTTCGCATTGCTATTGGCGAGCGGATACCCTGCGTGCCGATGCTTGATCCTATCGATGCTGCGCTAGATCTGTCACTTTTCGGGTGAAAATGGCTCTCCCGCAACTTGTGTGAAATCGTCATATAGAGAGCCTGACGGCATAATCATGGGAAAAGCCGTATCGGAGTTTTCCCATGTTGATAAAGGTACTGTGGCCGGCCGAGACAGGCGTGGCGATTGACGATGTGTGCCTCGTGGAGCAGACCGTTGTCATCACAGCACATGGAACACAGGTATCAGCATTGTGTCCGAAGTGCAGCGTGAAGTCCGAACGTCGTAACGGTAGCTATCATCGGCATCCGACCGATCTTCCATGTGCAGGATATACGATCAAGTTGCATCTGTCGGTGCCGCGGTTCTTCTGCGACAACGACGAGTGTGAATGCTGTACGTTTGCTGCTACCTTCCCAGCGTTTCTTGCCCCCTACGCTCAACGCACAGATCGGCTGCAACAGCAGCAACGCGAAGTTGGCTTCGCCATCGCTGCGGAGGAAGGGGCACGTCTGTTGCCATCCTTGCAGATGAGAACCAGTTCAGATACTCTCCTCCGAATGGTTAGAGGTGCACCCGAATCAACTGCAGCGACGCCCCGTGTTCTTGGCGTAGATGATTGGGCCAAGCGCAAAGGCCGAACGTACGGCACGATTCTCGTGGATCTTGAGCAGTGTCGGGTGATCGATCTCTTGGAAGATCGGTCGGCGGAGTCGCTGGCTCACTGGCTACAAGCGCATCCGGGCGTCAAAATCATCAGCCGAGACCGTGGAAATGAGTACATCGAAGGTTCCACAAGCGGCGCACCGCAGACGATCCAGGTTGCCGATCGTTTCCATCTGCTACAGAACATGGTCGATGCACTGAAACGGTTGATGGCGACCATTCGAATTCTCTGCAGTGTAGAGCGTCAGATCGCGGGGCCAGGGGATGCGGTTCCAGTTTGCAAACATGAATTCTTCCAGATGCCCTTCCAGGGCGAATTGCTGCGCTGCAGCTAGGTCTGTCGCCTGTTCCGCGTCCCACGGGACAGACTGCGGGATGTCTCCGCCACGGGAAACGATCCGCTGAAAATCAGGGGCGGATAGGCCGCGCACGCCACCCCTGAAAATAACTACCCCAGTACTGTTTGTTTTCGATGAAGGACAAGTTAGGCACAAGGTCCGGTGTGAACCTGGGTTCCTCCCAGATGTCAATTTCTCTGAGCATAATGCCGTGCTCGGTCACGTAGGGCGCACCGGCCTGAGTGAAACGGTCGTACTGCTCGGGCGTCAGTTCAAAATTCTCGCCGTCAAGGACAGCCGTACCGCCAAAGACCCGTTCAGGCGTGCCGAGATAGAAGACGACTTGATCGCCGTCAGCCTCCAAAACAACTTTGACAATTTCCGGGTTGAACCAACGGGCCACGACTCCCTTTTCCAGGAAAGCTTGGACTTCTTTAACCCGTTCTTCGCGGAGAATGCGGTCAAGCTGCTGGGTCGCAATGAGATCCCTGTCGGCCGCTGACTCCAGAGCGCCGATCTGGTCTCACCCCTGGGCTTCTCTGGCCAGATGACAGACGAGCACCAGTAGCAACGGGTAGCCGCCTGTAAAGCGATAGACCTGGTCAAGCTGCCCAGGTTCGCTGAGGCCATTGTGACGCAGAAAAGCCTTGGAGTCGATGCTCTCCCTGCCAACTAAGCAAGATCAACCAATCCCTGCACTCTAGCATGAAAGGACGCGTGCTACGTGCTCACGACCAGACCTTGCTGCGCAAACGGGCCATTGTGGAAACGATCAACGACCAGTCGAAAAACATCTCGCAGATTGAGCATTCTCGCCACCGCAATCCGGTCAATTTCGTCATCAATCTCTTCGCCAGCCTGATCGCTTACTGTCATTAGCCCAAGAAACCGTCGCTCAACCTTGACACGATGCCGATGATTCAAGCGGCCTAAACCGAACTCACGTTAGTGATAGGTATTGGCACATGGGAGCGGTATTCTGGGATTTGGCGCGACGCCTCCAGCAAACTCTTCACACGGCCTGCATCCATGTCAGACAGTTCGGCAACGTCTGTGGTATAGTCCATCATAGACTACTTTCTGGGTATATCGGTTTACGATGACTCAAGTCTGCCCTCAAAGGAGTCCTTTTTATCTACCTCTTCTCACGACTTTTGCGAAGCCCTGGCTTACGGCAATGCCCGAAATCAGTGGTAGACTATCACTTTGCGGCGTGGTGGATTGTAACGCAGCAATAATTCCGATTCTGGACCGAATGGACCGAGACATAGGCCGGATCCGGTCGGATTACGTACACAATATCGGCCGTATCCGGTCTGTTCCGCGGTCCATTGGCGACAGATTTGAAATTGCTGTTGTTCGATGCCCCGGAATTCTCAGTCTGAACCAAATCGACCGCGGATTTTGCGGATTGCGACGAATCTCGGCTGATTTTCTGCGGAAAATCCGTTTGATCGTTCGACAGGCTCACGACAAGTCCGCCGTATCCGGTTTGTTCCGCGTTCTATTGGCGGCAAAACGAGAACTTCCGTTCGATTCCCGGGCCAGTTGATCTTACGGGCAAGATCACGTACAATAGGAAGGTTTCAAGAACAGGCGTTCGCATCAGGGCAACCGTTGGCAGGCACAAGGATCGTACTCCATGGCATTGGACAAATTGATCGTGCGCGGGGCGCGCGAACACAATCTGAAAGACATCGACCTGGAAATCCCCCGCGACAAGCTGGTCGTCATCACAGGCTTGAGCGGCAGCGGCAAAAGCAGCTTGGCCTTCGACACCATCTATGCCGAGGGGCAGCGCCGTTATGTCGAATCTCTCTCGGCCTATGCCCGTCAGTTTCTAGGCCTCATGGAGAAGCCCGATGTGGACCAGATCGAGGGTCTGAGCCCGGCCATCTCCATCGACCAGAAGGGGTCCGGGCGCAACCCGCGCTCGACCGTGGGCACGGTGACCGAAATTTATGATTATCTGCGCTTGCTCTATGCCCGGGTCGGCATTCCCCACTGCCCCGAATGCGGCGAGCCCATCACCCAGCAGACGCCCACCCAGATCGTCGATACGATCATGCAGATGGAAGAAGGCAGCCGCCTGCTGATTCTGGCGCCGATTATCAAGGATCGCAAGGGCCAGCATCAGGGCG
>CAYZLP010000221.1:1933-7565 GCA_964478635.1 uncultured Caldilineaceae bacterium | reverse complement strand
TCTGATCCGAATCCATGGCCAAAGTTGGCAAATCGAGCGGTATATCAGCCCGCCAGTTGAGTCCATCTTGCCGGGCAGCCTCGCGCCAGAGCGTGGCCAACTCGTGCAGCCATGGGGAGAGCGCGGTTGGCTCCCGGTGGAGTTCCAGCGAGCCGAGAACCTGGCCGTGGAGTTCGGTCAAGTCGTCCAGCAATGGCTGCATGCGCTCGATCTGGTGATCGACGCCGGTCAAAAGTTCGTGACGCAGGGCCGGATCATCTGCCGCACCCTGCTCCAGGGCTTGAATCGCGGCATGCATGGAGCCCAGAGGCCGCGCCAACTCATGGACAAGGTTGGCCAACAGCCGCCGGCGGGCATCCTCCAGGCTGCTGAGCCGCTCCACCAGGGTGTTGACGGCCGCATAAAGCTGGTTGAATTCGGCGATATCCTGACTAGGCAGGGCGGCAGGCGGCTGACCGGTCGCGATATCATATAGCGCGTCCGTCACCTGGATCAACGAACGCTCCAGGCGCAGGGCGAGCCAGAGGCCGGCCCCCACGCCGGCAAAAAGCAGCAAGACGGTGACGCCTAGAAGGATGTAGGTCAAGTTGCGGAAGCGCTGCTGGGCGCTGGCCAACTGATGGCTCAGATGCAACGCGCCGGTCAGCCGATTATTGACGTCGAAGACGGGAATGATAATCTCGGCGACCCGCGCCGCGGCATCGTCCCGGATACGCAGCGTCGTCGTCTGTTGGCCCGAGAAGACAATACCAAGCTCATCGCTCGAGAGGACATCTTCCAGCGGCCGACTAGTCGCACCTTCCCGAGCCAGAACGTTGCCGGCGGCGTCATAGAGCACGATCGAAGTCAATTCCAGATCGATGCCGGTGACGAAGCCTTGGGCAAAGGTAGGATCGGTCCAGATTTCCTCGACCTGTCCGACCGTCTCCGCCAATAGCTCCGCCTGCTCAGCCAGCTGATCCGTGTGCCGATCCACCTGGGCTTCCATGCTGGTGAGATTGTGCTGCGTCAACAGCAGCAAATAGATCGCCAATCCGATCAGGGGAATCACGATCATGACCGGCAACAGATGGGAGAAAACCAGACGGCTGCGGAGTGAGTCCATGGGTGAAGCGCGGGCAGTAACGCCCTACGCAGCTCCTTCCACCAGTTTATAGCCCACACCCCGGACGGTGAGGACGCGTTGGGGATGATTCGGATCCGCTTCGACCTTTTCGCGCAGGCGGCGGATATGCACGTAGACGACCTGGGGTTCGCCGACAAACTCGGCGCCCCAGACCTGATTCAACAATTCGTCCGTCGTCAAAACCTGGCCGGCGGCGCGGGCAAGAACGAGGAGCAAGTCGAACTCCCGCGGCGAAAGCTCCACCGTGCGATCGGCCACGCTCGTCGTGTGCGCTTTGGGATCGATCACGAGATCGCCGATCTGCAGGGGCGAGTCATCGGCGACGCCTTCCGCTTCTGTGCGGCGATAGCGGCGCAACACCGCGCGGATCCGCGCCAGCAGCACGTCGGTGTCAAAGGGCTTCGTGACGTAATCGTCTGCACCAAGTTCGAGTCCCAGCACCTGCTCTAGCTCGCGGCGGCGGGCCGTAACGAAGATCACGGGCGCACTCACCCGTTGCTGCAGCTGACGCAGCGCCTCCAGGCCATCCATGCCAGGCAGCCCGATATCGAGCAGGATCAGATCGGGCGCATCGAGCGCAACCTGCGCCAAGGCGTCTTCGGCCGAGGACGCGGTGCTGACGCGGTAGCCGGCCTTTTCCAGGGAGAAGGCAAGGCTGCGGCGCATGAGGGCATCGTCGTCGATCGAGAGAATGTGGGTTGCCATGGTGCTATTCTATCAAAGAGATTGGCTGATTCTAAACGACCTTTGACCTCTGCACTCATATTGACAGCCCTTCGCCGCCCCGGGTACAATCGAGCCCATGCGCTTGATGACTTACAACATTCACGGCTGGCGCACCGCCGACGGCGCGCCCAATCTAGATCAAGTGACCGACGTCATCCGGGCGATTGGGCCCGATATCGTCGGTCTGAACGAGGTCTTCTACCCGCGGGCGGTCAAGGGCGCGGCCGAACCTGCCCTGGAGGTATTGGCCAATCGCCTGGGCTTCCATTTCGTCTTCGGTCCTTGCCTGCGCTGGCCGGCCCAGGATGACATGCCGGGCGACGCCTTCGGCAACGCACTTTTGAGTCGCTGGCCCATCATCGCCAGCGCAGCCCACCATCTCACGCCCAAGGAGCCGGACCTGGCGGCGCAGTTGGCGGGGCTGGAGCAACGGGGGCTGCTGGAAGGGCGCATTCTCCTGCCCGGCGGACGCACCTTCACTGTCTACGTCACTCATCTCGATTACAGCGCCGAAGAGAGCCGCCTCATTCAATTGCGCACTCTGCGCACGTGGACCCTGCGCGACCGCAATCGGCCCCACGTGGTCATGGGCGACTTCAATGCCATCAGCCGTTGGGACTTTGCCGAGCGGGAAGAGGCCCTGGCGGCACGTACCTACCATCGGGACAACCAGGCCAACGGCGGCAAAGAGGGTCCCCGGGTCATCGCCCAGATGGAGAAAGCCGGCTATGTCGATCTCTATCGCCAATTCGGCGTACCCGGCCGCCAGAGCTATATCGATGACGGCGAACCCATTCGCATCGACTACATCTTCGGCAGCCAGTCCCTCGCCCCCCATGCGCAGCATGTCGAAATCTGGCAGGAGCCGCCGGGTGAGGAAGCCTCGGATCACCGGCCGGTGGTGGCAGACGTGGCGTTACCGGAAGAGAATGGAAGCCCGGCTAAAGACCTGGGTTCGAAGATTGAAGCGTGAAGATTTGGCGGCGGACGATGATGGATTGAAGGTACGCAGTTATCCCAGAAGTCTGACTTTTTCGAAAAGTCAGACTTCTTTAAGGGCGGCGAATCGTGCAATGGAGGAGGAACCTATGGAACTCGGAGCATTTTCCATCAGTCTGGCCGTGAAGGACCTTGAGGCATCCAGAGAATTCTATGAAAAGCTGGGGTTTGAAATCTTCGGCGGGGATGCCGCGCAGAACTGGCTGATCCTGCAGAACGGCGAGCACACGATCGGGCTTTTTCAGGATATGTTTGAGAAAAATATCCTGACCTTCAATCCCGGTTGGAACCAGCATGCGGAGCCGCTGGATTCATTTACCGATGTGCGCGAACTGCAGCGTAGGCTCAAAGCACAAGGCGTAGAGATTGTGACGGAAGCCGACGAAAGCACAACCGGCCCCGCAAGCTTCGTCATCATCGATCCCGACGGGAACCCGATCCTGATCGATCAGCATCTGTGACCATCGGCGTATTGCATAGATGAGATCATGGGCATGGTTCGTAGTATAATACGCCCATGGATCTCTTCGACCATGCCCACGCCGACCGGCTGGAAAAGGAAGCGCCCCTGGCCGCGCGCATGCGACCGCGGACGCTGGATGAGTATATCGGCCAGAACCACATCATCGGGCCGGGCCGCCTCCTGCGCCGGGCGATTCAAGCCGACCAACTGGGCAGCCTCATCTTCTACGGACCGCCGGGAACCGGCAAGACGACCCTGGCCCGGGTCATTGCCAACACAACCCGCGCCCACTTTACCGCGCTGAACGCCGTCCTTTCCGGCGTCAAAGACATCCGCGAAGCGGTGGCCGAGGCCCAGGATCGGGCCAAGCACTACGGCCGGCGCACGATTCTTTTCGTCGACGAGGTCCACCGCTTCAACAAGGCCCAGCAGGACGCCCTCCTGCCCTGGGTCGAGAACGGGACCGTCATCTTCATCGGCGCCACCACTGAAAATCCCTATTTCGAAGTCAACAAGGCGCTGGTCAGCCGCAGTCGTATCTTTCAGCTCACGCCGCTGACCGAAGACGACCTGCGCGCCATCGCCCTCCAGGCCCTGCGCGATCCCGAGCGGGGCTACGGCGCCCGCAACGTCGTCCTGGACGCCGACGCGCTCGACCATCTGGTCGACGTGGCTGCCGGCGACGCCCGCGCGGTGCTCAATGCGCTGGAGTTGGCGGTGGAGACGACGGAAGCCAAAGAAATTGGCAAGCGGGAAATTGAAAGATTGAAGAGTGCTGTCAACGAAGGAAACGCAATCTCCCCATCGCCTGATCTCCAGTTTCCACTCCTCCACGTCACCCTCCCCATCGCCGAAGAGTCGATCCAGCAGCGGGTCGTACTCTACGACAAGGAGGGCGACTACCATTTCGATACGATCAGCGCCTTCATCAAAAGCCTGCGGGGCAGCGACCCCGATGCGGCCATGTACTGGATGGCCAAAATGATCCACGCGGGTGAATCGCCCCGCTTCATCTTTCGCCGCATGCTCATCTTTGCCGGGGAGGATGTGGGGCTGGCCGACCCCAACGCCATGGCCGTGGTCGCGGCCTGCGCCGATGCCTTTGAGTGGGTGGGCATGCCCGAGGGTCGTTTTCCCCTAGCCCAGGCGGCCCTCTACCTGGCCACCGCGCCGAAATCCAACTCGGCCTTTGCCTTGTTCGATGCGCTGGGCGTGGTCGAGTCGGAAAGTGACAGTGGCGTGCCCAATCACCTGCGCGACGCCAACCGGGACAAGGAAGGCTTTGGCCACGGGGAGGGCTATCTCTATCCCCACGCCTATCGCGATCACTGGGTGGCCCAGCAATATCTGCCCACGTCGCTCCAGGGCAAGGTCTTTTACCAGCCGTCCGACCAGGGCTACGAAGCGGGCATTCGCACCCAGGTGGCCCGACGGCGGGAAGCGCAATTGGCGGCCATGCTGGCGTCCGAGGATGAATATGTAGAGCTTCTCACCTTTACGCCCGGCGACAGCGCCCGCGATCGCTGGCTCCAGCGCACCGTCTCCCAGACCGGCGCCAACCTGGCCGCGCTGCGCAATCGGGTGCTGGACGGCGCACAGCTCGCCCGCCACAGCGTCGTCCTCGATCTAAAGGCGGACAGTGGCCTGCTCACCTGGGAAGCCGCCCGGCGCACGCCTGAAGGCGGGGTCTATGCCTTGGCCCGGAGCGAACAGGATGCCAAGGCGCTGACCCAGATGGCCCAACGGTTGGAACCCGTGGAGCAGCCCATCATCCTGCACGGCGCACCCGAGCAACTCGACAAAGAGCTGGCCGCGACGCCCGACCTGCGCTTCGATGCCATCGTCGGCTTCAATGCGCTCTTGACCGAACCGGATAAGGCCGGAACCCTGGCCGCCCTGCTCGAATACCTGGCGCCGTCGGGTGCACTCAGCCTGGCCGAGCGGCTGCCGCGCCACACCCAACGCCTCTACGAACTGGTCGACGCGTCGGCGCTGGATGCCGATCTGGTCGAGCGCTGGCGTCTGGCCGAGGAAGCCATCTATGCCGATCCCGCTGACGTCCTGGTTAATTGGGAGGTGGCAGATCTAACCGGAGCATTGGAGGCTGCCGGCCTCAAAGTCGTGGCGGCCATTGAGGATGAGACAGGCGACCTGCGCATCACGCCTGTGCTGATCGAGCGCTGGTTCGGCCAGGGCAGCGATGCCAGGCCCAGCTACGCCGAGCGGTTGGCAGCCCGGCTGAGGGCCGAGGAAATTGAGCAGGTGCAGCGCCTTTTTTCGCGCCAGCTTGCCAATCAGACCGTTGCCTGGAGGCGGAA
>CAYZLP010000221.1:0-1833 GCA_964478635.1 uncultured Caldilineaceae bacterium | reverse complement strand
TTGGGCGATTGTCGATAGCCGTTTTGCCCTGGACGATCCGCCCAGGGGGCGGCAGGATTATCTGGCCGGCCACATTCCGGGCGCGGTCTATGCCCATCTCGACGAAGACCTGTGCGGGCCCATCATTCCGGGCGAAACGGGGCGCCATCCGCTGCCCGAGGTCGATCCTTTCGTGGCGACCCTGGGCCGTTGGGGCATTGACGAAGCGACCCAGGTCGTCGTCTATGACGACGCGGGCGGCATGTACGCAGGGCGTCTCTGGTGGATGTTGCGCTGGCTCGGCCACGACAAGGTCGCGCTCCTGGACGGCGACTGGCGCAAATGGGTGCGGGAAGGTCGCCCCGTCGCGATCGGCGAAGAAAGTCGCCCATCCCGTACCTTCACGCCTGCGCTGCGGCCGGAACTGGCGGCCTCGGTGGATGAAGTGCTGGCTGCCATTGAGGACGATCATGTCCTGGTGGCCGATTCCCGGGACGAGCCCCGCTACCGGGGCGAGGCCAGCGGCATGGATCCGGTGGCAGGCCACATTCCCGGCGCGGTTTCGGCCTTCTTCGGCCACAATCTCAATGAGGACGGCACCTGGCGCCCGCCGGAAGCCTTGCGTGCGCGTTTCGTCGACCTCATGGGGGATCCGGATGCAGGCGAGATGCCGGAGGAGATCATCTTCTACTGCGGCTCGGGCGTCAGCGCGGTCCACAACATCATCGCGCTACAGCGGGCCGGTCTGGGCGACGCCCGCCTCTACCCCGGTTCTTGGAGCCACTGGATTACCGATCCGGGGCGCCCTGTGGCAACCGACGCAGCACCATGATCCGAGGAATGCTTTTCTGTCTGGCCCTGCTGCTGGCCGGCTGTGCCGCGCCCGCGCCGTCCCCACTGCCCGCCACGCCGGAAAACGAAACCGTGGCGCCGGCCAGGGGACAGGGCTACCTGATCGAGGAAGTAGTAAGCGGCCTGCAAGGTCCGACACAGATGATCATGGGGCCCGACGGTCGCCTATGGATCGCGCAACTGGCGGGCGGTGAGAACGCGCAGCGAGGCGAAGTCATTGCCGTCGATCCGGCCAGCAACGAGCGCGAGACGCTGCTGAGCGGGCTGGACAAGCCGACAGGCATCGCAGTCTTAGACAATGCCTTCTGGATCGCGACCCGCCGCGCCCTGCTGCGCGCGCCGCTGGGCCCAGACTACCGGCCGGACACTCCCATCACGATGTTGGAAGACCTGCCCTACAATGGTCGCTCCAACGGCACGCTGACCGTCACACCGGAAGGACAACTGCTCTTCGAGACCAGCGGCGCGCGGTCGGGCAACGCGGCCCAGGCCGGCTCGGCCACGCTCTGGCAGCTCGACCCGGCCAATCCGACCCAGCCGCAACCCCTGGCAACCGGTCTGAAAGGGGCCTATGCCCACGCGTTCGACGCCCAGGGCCGCTTGTGGACAACCGAAATTGGCGATGATCCGGTCAACGGACAGGCGCCGCCGGATGAACTGAACTGGGTCGTGGACGGCGCAGACTTTGGGTGGCCCCAGTGTTTCGGTTTCCAAGAACCGGCGGAGAATTACGCCGGCACGCGCGCTGGCTGTGCCGGCACGCGCGCGCCGGTTGTTCTCTTTCCGCCGCGTGCGACCCCGACCGGTGTCGTACCCTCGCCCTGGGAAGCGGATGTGCTGCTGGTCGCCCTCTGGCTGACGGGGGAGGTGGTGCGCGTGCCGATTACAGTCCATGCCGGCGGTACGGATGAGCCCAACGCAACCGGCACTGTCGAGGCGTTTGTCGATGGCCTGCGCAATCCCCAGCATCTACTCGTCACGGAGACGGACGAGCTGCTGGTA
>CAYZLP010000220.1:0-7610 GCA_964478635.1 uncultured Caldilineaceae bacterium | reverse complement strand
GGGAGGCGGATCTGAAGGGGCTTCTCAAGAAGTTTGCCCGCAACCTGGAAGGACGCGCAGACGCATGACGGGGTGTGAACTGGATGCCCTTGGCGGCGTTTACCCGGATTTCCATGTCGCGCGCCTGGCCGATCTGTTTGCCCATGATCCAGTCTGGCAGGATGCCATGGCCCGCATCCGCCCCGGCGCGACGAGCACTGTCTATTTCAACCACCGCCCGGGCGAGACGTGGCATTTCGTCAAGGAAACGCAGAGCGTGCGCCTGCGGCCGGGCCCGGCCGCGCGGCCCGATTTCGCCTTCTGCTTCACGCCCGGGGCCATCGACGATCTGGCGGCCGTTGATGGGGGTATCGATGGCGTGGCAGTCGCCCTCTTCGACCTCATGTTGAGTGAAGATCCAGCCCGCCGGGTGGGGTTCCGCGTGCTGGCGCCCTTCTGGCGGCTCGTGCGTCACGGCCATCTGCGCCTGGTGTTGGAAGCCGGTCCCCGGGTGCTGGCCTACGGCGCAGGCCACGGCATCCGCACTCTGGGCCAGCTGCGGGCCTTTGTGGCGACCTTGCACGCGGCCTCGCCGGAGGAAGTCGCACCCAACTCGGGCGGCTGTTGATGGCACTCTCGTCCCTGACCCTGACTGGGCAACAGCAGGCCATTGTCGCCCACACCACCGGCCCGGCCCTGGTCATCGCCGTGGCGGGCGCGGGCAAGACGACGGCCATGGTCCACCGGATTGCCCACCTGGTGCGGAGCGGCGTCTTCCCCGCGCATCAGATTCTGGCCACTTCCTTCAACCGGGACGCCAACGAGCAGGTGCGTAAAGCTCTGCGCCGCTGGCCGAGCTGTGAAGCCGTGCGCATCCAGACGCTCCACGGTCTGGGCTACGGCATTGTCAAGTTGGCGGTGGAGCGTGATCTGCTGCCGCCACTGACGGCCAAGGGTCATCTCGATACGTCGGGGCGACGCACGCTGCGGGCAGCCATCGATCTGGCCCGCAGCCGCCAGGTGGCCTACGCGCCCCTGCTGGATACGATGGATTACGACGATTTTCTGACCCAGGTCGGCGCATGGAAGGCGAATCTGGCCTACGCCGATCTGCGCGATCAGGGACTGCCCCGGGCCGCGCGCAAAGTGGCCCGCCAGGCCCGGCCGCCAGCCGACAAGCCCTGGTATCTGGATTTCTACCGTCTCTATGAAGCGGTGCGCGTTGAAAACCGGTGGCTCACCTTTGACGACATGCTGCTGACGGCCTGGGAAACCCTGGTCTCCCATCCGGAAATCCTCGCCATGCTTCAGCGACGCTATCGCTGCGTCATGGTGGACGAGTATCAGGATGTCAATCTCGCCCAGGCCGAGATCCTCGATCTGCTGGTGAAACCCCACGGCAATTTCATGGCCATCGGCGATGATGACCAGACTATCTATGAATGGCGGGGCGCCAGTCCTGACTTCTTCCTGGCCTTTGCCAAGCGCTACCGGGCTGCGGTCTACTACATGACCGAGAACGTCCGGGGCCACGCATCGCACCTGGTTCTGGCCAATCAGGTCATCCAGCATAACCGCCGCCGCCAGCCCAAGCGCCTGGAACTGGTGCGCGGCTTCGGCGGGACAACGAACCTGTCGCTTCATGGGTCGGCCGGCGAGCAGGCCTTCGCCCTGGCCCGGGATCTGAAGAACCTGCTGGCTCAGGGCGTCCGACCCCGGGAAATCGGAATTCTGGTGCGCGTCTATGCCCAGACCCCGCCCATCGAAGAGGCCCTGCGCGGAGCCGGAATCCCCTATGAGATTGTGGGCGATGTGCCCTTTTATCAGCGCAACGCCGCAGGCGGCCAGGGCAAGCCGCCGCCGTCAAGACCGCAAGATTGCGTGACAATCATCAGCATCTTCCGGGCCAAGGGGATGGAGTGGCCCGTGGTCTGCGTGCCGGACTGCAACGACCGCGTCCTGCCTTTGGCCAAAGCGCAACGCCCGGAGGAAGAGCGGCGTCTTTTCTATGTGGCTTTGACCCGGGCGCGAGAGCGCCTCTCGCTCTACGCCCTCCAGGGCAAGCCTCTCTCTCCCTACCTGCTCCAGGCCAATTACGCCGCCACGCTGGCTGCGGCCGAGGCTGTCGGCGCGGCCCTGGACCGGGATCCATCTCTCTGGCAGGCGGATGACTATCTGGCCGTGGGCATCAATGCCAAGCGCCTCTATCTGCTGAGCTATCTTGCCCGCCACTGGTCCGCCGACCCTGCGACCCGGGCCCGGGTCGCCCACGCCGTCCTCGCCTTCTACGCTCTCCTGCGCAAGCGCCGCCTCCTGCGCAAGCTTCAACTCGGTCGGGATGACATCCGCTTTTGGCAACAGATCGCCGGCGCCCGCCTTGCGCCCCCACCTCTCGACCTCCCCGGTATGGAGGAGATGTTGCGCAAGCTCAGCACAAATAAGGGTTAAAGATTGAAGATTCAAGACTTGAGATTGAAGCGTACGATATGCCCTAGAATTCACCCCACAGCCCCACAACCCTACCCCCGCCCCACCGTAGCCTTCGTATACGCCAGCCGGAATCCCAACCGCTCCACGTTGCGCTGGGACCCGCTGCCCGGGACGGTGCTCACGGCGGCGAGGTCGCAGCCAGCGTCGACCGCATAGGCCAGGCGGGCCGCCAGCAGCGCGCGTTGGATGCCCAGGCGGCGGTAGGCCGGGCGGGTGCTGGCCGAGAAGCAGAGGGCGACGCCGTCGTGGATGGCTAGCGCGCCGCCCCCGGCGGGCGTGTCGCCGACCGTGGCCAGGAAGCAGAGGGTTGCCTCTTTGTGCGCATTGGTCAGGGGAATATCGACGTCGACGCCCTCCAATTGGGTTGCGCCGCTGAAGCCGGCACTGACCACCTGGGCCCAGTGCAGATATTCGCTGGCGTCCACAATGTCGATCCGGAGATGGGCGCCGGCATGGGTAGCCGTAGGGGCGAAGTTGTCGAAGGTACGCCACCAGACATGTTTGAATAGCACCACGCCATAACATCGCCGCAGCAGCGCCTCGCGCAGGGAGGCATGGGCGAGGGGACAGAGATCCACGCGCGTCGCCGCAGAGCGGACGGCGTAGAAGCTTTCGGCATCCACCAGATCCGCATCCGCAATCGACCCGTGCATGCCCAACCCGTGGACACGGTTGATGGGCGACTCCGGGCTGACGTAGACGGCCAATCCGTCGCCGATGGCCCGAGCCTCGCTGCCGGTGTCCGGCCGTAGACGCGCATGGGAATTGACATAATCGAGCGTCGAGGCCGTTTCAGCATCTTCCAGCCGTTGGGCCAGCGCATGATCATTGAAGGTGATTGGGTCCACTCGTCTGTTCACGTCTCTGCTCACGTCTCTGCTGTCTCGCTTGGCGCGGCCGCCAACAATTTTTCCAACAGCGTCTTGCGCATAACCGTATCCGCCAGGCTGGGAAAGAGACGGCCCATGAGCGCAAAACTCCGGTTACCTGCACCCGGAATCAACTGGCGTTCGCCCTGCTCTACTGCAGCGAGAATCTTCCAGGCCAGGACGTCGGGCGCCATCCGCCGGTGCTCACGACTGTTATCGGGACTGTAGCGCCGCGCGTGGTCCGTACGCGTGGGACCGGGGTAGACGGTCAACACCCGCCCGCCGGTGGGTGCAAGAGCCACGGCCAGGCTCCGAGCATAGGCGGCGATGCCGGCCTTGCTGGCGGCATAGACCGCAGCGCCGGGATAGCCGGCGAAATGGGAGAGCGATGATACAAAGACGAGCATGGCATTGGTCGTCAGACGGTCGGCGGCCAGGAGTTCCCGGGTCAGCAGCAAGGGGGCGGTGAAATTGATGTCGAGAACGCGCAGCTGCTCCTCAAGGGGAAGGGTGGCAAAGAGCCCGACCGCGCTGATGCCGGCGTTGTGGATGAGCACGTCTGCGGGCGGGCGTGCGGCCAGCGTTTGCGCGCCCTGGATGATTTGGTCCGCATCGCTCAAATCGGCAATGAGGAAGCGACCGCTCCCTCCGCCATTCTGCAGGTCAGCCTGGGTGCGCATGGCCAGCGCCTCGTCCCGATCCAAGGCCGTAATGCGATAGCCGGCTGTCCCAAAGGTGAGGACCAGAGCCCGGCCGATGCCGTCGGCGCCGCCTGTGATGATACAGTGCCGCGCATCAGGCTTGGGGACGGGCTTTGCGCCACCTCTACGCATGGTCCACTCCACCGGTTCCGGCCAGCGGCGCAGACTCTGATAGGCGAGATTATTAGTGAAGCCGGCCGCGCCCGTCCGCTTGGCTTGCGCGATGCGCGCTTCGATCTGGGCCGCCACTTCTGAGGCCGGCGTGAATTTGGTCCAGTCCATCTCATCGGTGGTGAGTCCCGTTTTGGCATGGATGCCGGTGCGGGTGGCGCCGGGATGGATCATGAGCGCGGTTGCAGGGCTGCGGCTGGTGACCAGTTCTATCTGGAAGCTGCGGACGAAGGCGTCGAGCGCGGCCTTGGTTGCGGTGTAGACGGCGTAGTTGGGGCCGGGCAAAACCGACGCGACCGAACCGATGTAGACCAGCTTGCCCCCGGCCCGCTCAACCAGGGGCAGCAGGGCGTGGGTAATGGCCAGCGGCGCGCGCAGATTGACCGCCTCGACCGTGCGGATGCTCTCCGGCGTCTGGTCCGCCACCGGGCCGACGTAGCCGGTGCCCGCGTTGTTGATGAGCAGATCGAGGCGGTCGATCTCTTGGTCCGCGAGCCAGGCCTTGATATGATCGGCGCAGTCCGCCGCGGCCAAATCGGCCTGACAGTAGGTGTCGTTCGAGAAGAGGGGATCGGAGAGTTCGCCCAGGGGGCGGCGTCCAACCAGGATGAGGCGCGCGCCCTGGGCGGCATAGCGGCGGGCCAGAGCCAGGCCGATGCCGTCGGTGGCGCCCGTGATCAGAATCGTTGGTTCCATGGGTCAGGCCGGCCAACCGTCCTGCATGCCGTCAGTCAGGGCATGCAGGCGCGCGGTGGGGCGTTCGCCGTCCGCGCCGGCCACAAAGCCGACGAGGAGCACGCTGCCCCTGCCGATGACGGTGACGCGATCGGCCTCGTAGCGATATTCGGCGGTGACCGGCGCGTCCAGGGCCAGCAGACGCACGCCTTGTTCGCTGACCCGGGCGAGCAGACTGTGCAGATCCGGCACTGCCTGTACATCGGGGATGACAACGGCCCGGGGGATCAGGTTGAGGCCTGCGGTCACGCCGTCTTCCAGTAGCATCCCGGTTGCCGTCGTGGCCTCACCGGCAAAGGCCAGGGTAAGTTCATCCTCCGCCAGGCGGCCCAGGGCATCGCTCAGCCGCCGCCCGGCCGACCCCAGGAGCGTCGCCAGGGGCAGATCCAGAATAACCAGCGCAACCGCGTCGAAGTTGACCCGACTCAGGCGCGGGCCGTTGACGTCGACCAGGATTGGGCTTTCCACGACGGCGCTCAGCGCTTCGGCCAGCGCGCTTTCGCCGTCGAAGAGCAGCGCAATGAGGCCCCATTCGCTCTGGCGCGCCGCATGGGACAGCAACAAACCGGGTGAAGATGCAAGTAGGATAGCCATGGCAGCTATTGTACTGCTCACTGCCGCCGAGGCCAAACCTTCTTCGTCTGACAATGAACCACCCGGGCAGGTCAGGCTTCCGGGACGAGATTTAACGCTGATTCGTGCAACCCCATCCCGGAAGCCAACGTGCGCCGCTGGTGCGCCTGGGGGAATGAATATCCGGGAGAATCGGCTTGATCAGCGTCATCCGCGGTCCATTTACAGGGCAGTCTGGCCCGATTCTGCTTCAGCCTCTGCATTCGACCGCAATTTGCCGCACGCAGTCAGTTTATAGTATATTGTTGAATGTCAAATAATTATCAGTTAAGCAAATAAGAGCGCCCATGCCTACCCATCATGTTGGACCTGAAGAGGAAGTTCTGGCCCTCGATACCTTCATCAAATTGACCCGTGCCTCGGACGCCGTCATGGGACGCCTGTCCCATGCCCAAACGCTGGAAGACCTGACCATTACCCAATTCGGCGTGTTGGAGACGGTCTATCATCTCGGCCCCATGTCCCAGCGCGA
The DNA here is from genome assembly GCA_964478635.1 of uncultured Caldilineaceae bacterium. Lineage (GTDB taxonomy): Bacteria > Chloroflexota > Anaerolineae > Caldilineales > Caldilineaceae > JAGRCP01. Next base: position 1,560 of record CAYZLP010000220.1, on the reverse strand, counting down.
GATTGGTGACAAGCTGCTCAAGAGCGGCGGCAACATGACCCTCGTCATCGACAACCTTTGTAAGCGGGGTCTGGTCACCCGTACGCGTTCGACGGAAGATCGTCGCGTCATGCTCATCTCCCTGACGGAGGAAGGCGAAACCACCATCTGCCGCATTTTTCCCGCGCACGCCAAGGTGATCACCCGGGAGATGAACGCTCTGACACCGGACGAGCAGCGGGAGCTGGGGCGGCTGTGCAAGAAGTTGGGGGTGGGCGCTGCTGCGACAGGTTGAGAGTAAGACTGGGGATTAGGTGCGGTCGCGGTAGAGGAGGGCGTGCATTTCCAGGTTTTGGAACCTATCTTTGAAGAAGTCGTATTCACGCAGGGTACCCTCGCAGGTGAAGCCGAGGCGCGCCAGGAGCTTGCGCGAACGCTCATTGCCGGGAATGACGAGGGCCTCAATGCGATTGAAGTGCAGTTCGTTGAAGGCGTAATCGATGAGCGCGGACAGCGCCTCGAACATAATCCCCTGCCCCCAGAAGGCTTGGGCCAAATCGTAACCGATTTCGGTGCTGTGGGTCCGCAGCCAGACGAAACCGCAGGTGCCAACCAGCCGTTTCTCCGCCTTTAGTTCGATGCCCCACCGTACCTGGCGCTCAGTCTGGTAACTTTCCTCCATGAACTCGATCAGATCGTACGCTTCGTCTAGTTCCTGAAACGTGGTCAAGTCGTAGAAGCGCGTGACCGCGTCATCCCGAAAGATGGCGAAAACATCGTCTGCATCCTTGGCCGTCAGGGGACGTAGCCGCAGGCGCCCAGTTTCAAGGATCGGGAACTCGGCAAATAGCTGTTCTACGGGATCGATCGGCATTGCGTTTCCTCCAGACGCTGAACCACCTCATCATATCCGCAGCATAGCAGAGATTGTATCGTCGAGCTACTCGACCGCATGGCTCAAATGTGGTTGGCCAGGGCCGCGTTGGCAATGCCCACGGCCGAGCGCTGATGATTGGCGAGATTGAGTTCACCCGCCTCGATGCCGTCCGCCAGACCGGCCAGCGCTTCGACCAAAGCCAGAAGATGGGCATAGTCCAGTTTGTAAGCCACGGCTTCGTAGAGATGGAGCGCAGCCTGTCCGACTTGCTCTGGATCCAGAGTCATTTCGAAATGTGGGATTACCTGGAGGACAGACTCCCGTTCCAGGAGAAAGGCCCTGATCCGTTCTTCTCCTAGGCCGGCCTGAGGAGACCGCCCGATGGCACGCGTCAGGCGTACATTGTGGGCTGCCTCCCACACAAGAGGATTCATTGTCTCCCGGTCAAGGGATCGCATCTGCAGTGCATGGGCCAGAATAAGTTCGAGAGCCGGCGAAACGCGCCCCTCATGCTTGTAAAATACCCAGAGACTGCTGGTGAAGACGACGACAAGCTGCACGAGATGGGCAGGTCTGCATCGTCTTAACAGCAGGAAGTCGACCCGGTGCGGGCCGACCTTCGGGCAGGAAATCTCTACGCCTGCGATGGGCCGCAGCGTGTTTGATTCCCGCTGTGGCCGGAAGCTGCCTGATTGCATTCGGCG
>CAYZLP010000219.1:3171-7632 GCA_964478635.1 uncultured Caldilineaceae bacterium | reverse complement strand
GTCTATTTCACCATCGGCCGTCACGACGTCAACGCCATGGCGCCGCTGGTTGAGCGCTACTACGCGGTTCTGGATGCGCCCCACAAGGAGTTGATCTGGTTCGAACGCTCGGGCCATACGCCTCTTTGGGAGGAGCGCGACAAGTTCGTCGATGTGCTGGTCAACCGGGTGTTGGCCGACACACAGCCTGCCGCGACTGGGATGCTGTCGGCCGGCCTGACCGATGGAGATGCGGTGGCGCGCTTCTTCGACGATTTCATTCCCCACCAGCTGCGGACCGACCATATCGCCGGCGCGGCCGTGGCCGTGGTGCATGATGGGGAAGTTCGTTTCGCCAAAGGCTACGGCTATGCCGACCTGGCCGACCACCGGCCGGTTGCGGCAGACCGGACCCTGCTGCGCACCGATTCCACGGGCAAGCTCTTCGTGTGGACGGCCGTGATGCAGCAGGTAGAGGCGGGACAGCTCGATCTGGATGCCGATGTCAACCGCTATCTGGACTTCGAGATCCCGCCCGCCTTCGATCAGCCGGTTACGCTGCGCCATCTTCTGAGTCACTCGGCCGGTTTCGCCGATCAAGGCTATCTCTTTGCCCACAGCGAGGAGGGGGTAGAGCCGTCGGGCGCTTTCCTGGCCAGCCATATTCCCGCACGGGTGCGGCCGCCGGGGGAGGTCTCGGCCTACTCCAACTACGGAACCGCGCTTGCCGCCTACATCGTGACGCGCACGACCGGGATGTCCTTCGAAGAGTATGTTGAAACCCGGATCTTTGCGCCCCTCGACATGGAGCAGAGCACCTTCCGTCAGCCCCCGCCGGCCGGCTTGGATGCGGAGGTGTCGACCAATTATCGCTACACCGGTGATGAACTCGAACCTCTTCCGTTCCAATACTTGCGCATCCCTTCGGCCGGTGAGGGGCACATGACCGTCACCGACATGGCCCGGTTCATGCAGGCTCACCTGGCCCAGGGCGACACACCGATCCTCCGGTCGGAGACGCTGGAAGAGATGCACAGCCGTCTCTACGCCCATCGGCCTGAAGTCAACGGCTTCGCCTATGGCTTTGCCGAATCTACCATCAACGGGGAACGCGTGCTGCGTCACGAGGGCAACAACCCGGGTATGTCCAGCTCGACCCTATTCCTCATCCCGGAACAGGAGGCGGGCGTATACGTGGCCTATAACAGTAATGGCGGATTTGGCCCGGGGGAAGATCTGCGCAGCGCCTTCTTCAACCACTTCTATCCGACCGTCTCCAGGCCGACGACATTCGTGGCCCTGGCGCCCGACCAAGTTGACGCGATTGCGGGCGCGTATCGACCGACGCGGCGCTTCTACGACACTTTTGCCAAAATGATGCCCCTCTTCGTGCCGGCCTACGGCGACGTCACCATCCGGCCTGATTCCGACGGAACCTTCGTCGTGCAGGGCCTCGCTGCCACGCCATTGACCTACGCACCCGTGAAGGCGGATCACCTGCGCCTGCTCAGCGGCGCCGAAGACAGCTGGGGCGATCTTTGGTTCGAAACCAATGACGCCGGTCGGGTTTCGATGCTTTTTGTGGAGAATCAGCCCTACAAGGCCTTCGACAAGTTGGCATGGAGCCAACGGGCCGATCTGCACCGCATCATCGGGATCGCCGCATGGCTGATCGTTGTCTCGACGCTGGCGGTATCGGCCGTGATCTGGCTGCTGCGGCGCCGGCGGTCGCTGCCCGGCTGGATCGGTGTCCAGCCAACGGCATGGGGACTGCTGCTCGGCGGCTCTCTGCTGATGCTGCTCTTCCCGGTAGCCTTGCTGTTGACGATTGAGGAGGCCTACCTCTATGGCGTGACCGGACTTTTCGTGCTGGCCCTGGCCTTGCCGGTGCTGGCATTGGGCCTGGCCGGCGCATCAGTCGTCGTCGCATTTGCCGGGCGCAGCCGCGGCCAGTGGGGAAACGTCGGCGCCGCCTACTACGGCGTGATTCTGGCGGCCATGGCGGTCCTGGCCTGGTGGCTCAATTACTGGAACTTGCTGGGCTGGCGATTCTAAACGGATCGGGGCAGGCTGATATGGTAGAAGCCTTCGCTCCGTTGGCTCCTGGACCAAACGTCCCCGGCACGACCCAAAGACTCCTTAGTAACCGGAGTCGTAACGGGCCGTGCCGGGGACGTGCCCTAGCTGTCACATGCATAAACTGCGAAATGCCAAATGACTTTAGTTCAGCTCTATCGGCGAGACGACGTTATGCTGTTCGCTCTTTAGTCGCGTCCATGGCTGCCAATCTTCGGCTCGCCAGGGGCCGCCCTTGGCCGCAGGCACAGGGCGCTGGGCATTGTCGCCATAGCGGAAGGCCCAATCGGGATCGCAGGCCTGGCAGCTGAGACAGCCGGCGCTGTCGGGCGGACAGCTGAGGCCTGTTTCATCCCGTGCGGCCAGCTTGAGCTCATAGTGGAAGTAGTTTTCGCTCACGCCGCTCTCGACCACGTCCCAGGGGAGCGGGGCGCCGATTTCCCAGGCGCCCACGTAATGCGCCCGATCCAGCCCGCAATCTTCCATGGCGCGGAAGAAAGTACGCACGCTCAGGTTCCCGGGCTCGATAGCCAGGAGCACGTCCGCCAAGCGCCGATCGCCCCGGCTGAGCACTGCCTGCACCTCGGCCCAATCAGGCGAGTCGGCACGGACGTCCACACCGTGACGGGCCAGGGCCTTGTGGATGCTTTTCTGCCGGGCGCGGATGGTGGGCGAAGGCGTCATTCCTTCCCACTGGAAAGGCGTGTGGGCCTTGGGCACAAAAGGCGTGGCGTTGATGGCGATGCGTCGCTTGAAGCGCTGCCGGGCGGCCATCGTGAAGTCGATGATGGCCTGAATGTCTTCTTCGGTCTCCGTCGGATGACCCACCATGAAGTAGAGCTTCAGTTGAGGGAAGTTGAATTCCTGGGCCAGACTGATGGCGGCCATCATCTGGTCTTCGGTCTGGGTTTTGTTGATGACGTTGCGCAGACGCTGGCTGCCGGCTTCGGGCGCCACGGTCAGGTTCTTGGCGCCGGTTTCAGCCATGGCCCGGATGAGGGGCACGCTGATCGGGTCCATGCGCATGGAGCTGGCGCTGATGCTGGCGCCCATGGCCTGGAGTTCCGTAGCCAGTTCATCGATTTGCGTATGATCGGAAACCGCGGCACTGACCAGGCCCACCTTGGTGTGACCGGCCGCGACGGCTGCTTCCGCCGAAGTCAGCAAGCGGTCGAGCGGTTGCTCCCGGGCGGGACGATAGACGTAGCCGGCCAGGCAAAAGCGACAGCCCCGTCCGCAGCCCCGGGCGATCTCCATCAGGTGCATGCCGGAAAATTCGGTGTCTTGGGTATAGAGCGTGCTGCTGGTGTTGAAGTCCGGCAGATTACGTACCCAAAGCCGCGCTACCTTGCGAAAACGCTCGTGCCGGCGATTGGATGGCCGCAGGGCCGGAACATACCAGCCGGCCGTCTTATCGAGCGTAGCCAGCAACGTCTCCCGGTCCTCATCCAGCCCGGCGCGGCAGAGCTCGATGAATTGAGGGATGGCTTCTTCCCCCTCACCGATGAGGATGGCATCAAAAAACGGCGCCATGGGCTCGGGGTTCATGGTCACGCCGGGTCCACCTGCAATGAGCAGTGGCCAGGGGCGGCCATCCCACTGGCGCGACGCCGCCCGGTCTGCCGCCAACGGCGGGATGGCCGCCTGGCGCAACAGGTCGACGACGTTGAAATAGTCCATTTCCCAGGAAATCGTGAAGGCCCAAACGCCGAACTCCGCGGCCGGGCGCGCGTTTTCCAACGAGAGCAGGGGGCGGCCGGCCTGCGCCGCGCCCTTTTCCCAGAAGATGCGTTCGCACACCACGTCGTCTTCCCGGTTGAACGCGCTGTAGAGCAACTGGAGCGCGAGACTGCTCATGCCCACATAGTACGTATTGGGCATGGTGAGCGCAACGGGCATACGCCCGCCCCACTCTTTGGTGATGGCGCCCTCTTCCGCCGGCAGGGTGGTGGCGTTCAGGCCGGTGCGACGATTTTTCGATTGACTCTTCGGCTGGCGCCGCGTCGCGCGGTGTTTGGCCATAAGCTGGTGTTCGTCAAAGATCCATGTACATCAGAGCACAGCAGACATCACGCAGTGGCTACTCCAGTGGTAGAACCAGGAGTGGAATCAATAGTAGAAAACTGCGTAACTTCATCACAAAATGAATTCAGGCAGTATAGCATGGATTCGCCGAGCGTCTGCAATATGCCTTCCCGGATGAGGGCATTTCACACCAGGGGCGAATCACTTCCCGGAAGATGTCGTGAGATCTCGGACGACAGAAAGCGTTCCGACCTCTTCCGGGAAGTGGTTCGCGCTCCCCAGACTGAATTGCACTCTTCCCGGACATCAGGAGGCCAAAATAGAAGAACCGCAGCGCAGACAGGTCGTAGACTGCGCGCTGCGGTTCTCTGATTCGATTTC
>CAYZLP010000219.1:0-3071 GCA_964478635.1 uncultured Caldilineaceae bacterium | reverse complement strand
CTAGTGCATGACTTCGCTGTTTACGACCTGAAGCTTGGCCGCCAGCGCACGGGCCAGGGCATCATCAATTTCTGCATGAATCTTGGTCACATCTTGATCGGTGGCCAGGGCAATTTCCTGGACCAACTTGCTCCGTGCCTCGGTCATCAGCCGCGAATCCGCGTTGTTTAGCGGCTTGTTCTCCTGTTGCCAGGTAAGTTCGCGGAGCGCGCGGGCAACTTCGACCGGCGCGCCTGAATTGACCATCTCTTCCACTTCCGCCCGTCGCTGCTTGTAGTCGCTGGGCAGCTTGCGCGGCAGCTTGGCCAGCGTTTCCAGCACCATCGTATACTTTTCTCTGGTCATGACGCTGCGGATGCCGATCTCTTCCGTCCGTTCTACCGGTAGATGGATGGTCATCCGTTGTTCACTGAATTCAATCACATAGTACTGGGAGTAGCCGGTGACGAGTTCTTGCTCGTCAATGCCGACGATGGTGCCGGCGCCGTGGGCGGGGTGGACAATATTCTGGCCGATGTCGAATAGCATATGACCTCCTGAACTGACAATCCTTGCCAAAGCTGATGCAATTGTAACACAAAATTGCAAGTTTGTCACATCTTGGCGCAGAGGTCCCTGTCGGATGCAAAAAAGATAGAACGCGGACCGCGTGGACTCCGTTGGATTCTTGCGCGAAGAACCGGAACATCCACCCGATCCGCGTTCTACCTGGCCTCCTATTCGACGGCCAGGATGTGAACCTTGGCATGGGGCACCGTTTCGAAGGCGCCGAAATGGAGTTTCAACGTGTAGCCGCTGACCAGGTCCGGATAGTCGTCGGCCTTGGCCTTGGCCTGTTGGATTGCGAAATCGACCAGTTTGAGGAAGCGCGCCTGGTTGAGCTGTTCCAACTCCTCGATACTGGCGACATGCTCGACGGGCATGGCCATCCAGTGGATGCTGCTCTCCGGGTGGATGCTTTGAATGAGGGCAAAGCTGTTGGCATCATCTCGGGCGATGATCGTGCCCGGTGCTTCGCCGCTGAGAATCGCACAGAAAGGACAGTCTGCGACGGTGTGTGATTGGGTCATTGTCTCGTTCCTCCTCGGGTGATTGATAAAGTGCCGGCAAAACGGAAAAGGTATAGTCTAGAAGCGCCGTTCGACAAACTGCCCGTTGCCCGGCGTGCCAACAAATTTCTCCTCCTCCACGAGCAGCTTCCCGCGCTGCAGCACGGTCCGGGGCCAGCCGGTGAGGGTCAATCCCGCGTAGGGCGTCCAGTCGCACGCTTCGTGCAGCGTCTCGGTGGCGATCGTGCGCCGGCGTGCCGGATCGAAGATGACCACGTCGGCGTCATAACCCGGCGCCAGTACACCCTTGCGCGTCAGGCCCATGAGTCGGGCCGGATTGGTACAGCAGACTTCTACCCAGCGCGCGAGAGAAAGGCGGCCTGCACCAACCCCGAAATGGTGGACCAGAGACAAACGGGCCTCGATGCCCGGCACGCCGCCGGGAACCGTCGTGAAGTCCGGCTGCTGCTTTTCGGCCCGGGTCCACGGGCAGTGATCGGTGCTTACCACATCGAGCGCACCGTCGGCCAGGCCCCGCCAGACCGCGGCCTGATCGGTCCGATTGCGCAGGGGCGGGGCGCAGATATAGAGCGCCCCTCCCTTACCGGCCAGATGCTCCTCGGCCGTCAGCACGAGATATTGGGGACAGCTTTCACCGGTAATGGCGAGACCGCGGCGGCGCGCCTCGGCGATCTGGTCCACGGCTTCCGCACAGCCAACGTGAAAGATGTAGAGGGGGCACTGGGCAAAGCTGGCCAATTCGACAGCTCGATGGATGGCCGTGGCCTCCAGGCGCGCGGGCCGGGTGCGCTCGTGCCAGATGGGCGCCGTATGGCCCGCAGCCAGGGCCTGGGCGCGCAGCAAATCGAGGACCGGTCCGGTCTCGCTGTGAAGGACGGCCCGGCCACCCCCCTGGGCAATGGCCTGCAGCGCGCGCAGCAAGGCCACGTCGTCCAGAATCATACCGGCATAGGCCTGGTAGAGCTTGAACGTGGCGCAGCCGGCCGCGACTGCGGCCGGTACCTCCTCCAGCCGCGACGTTTCGGCGCCATGCCAGCTCGGTATCGTCATGTGAAGGCCATAGTCAAGGGCGGTCGCGCCGTCGGCTTCCGCCCGGCGCGCGGCCAGGGCGCGCAACATCGATTCTTCCGGCTCCGGCGTGACGAAATCGACAAAGGTGGTCGTGCCGCCGCATGCCGCGGCGATGCTGCCGCTTTCAAACGTGTCGGTGCTGATCCGACCGGCCAGCGGCATCTGGAGGTGGACGTGGGGGTCGACGCCGCCTGGAATCACGTAGCAGCCTTCGGCATCCAGCATGCGCCGGCCCGTGAGACCGCGGCCGATGGCGGCAATTTCGGCGCCGTCGATGGCGAGATCGGCCTTGAAAGAGCCGCCGGGCGTTATGACGCGACCGTTGGTGATGACGAGTTCGTACATGATTCTTTCCGCCTATGGCGTGAAGACGCGCAGCAGGACGCATTCCTCCGTCGCCGTCACCTGGAAATCGCCCAGAATTGCCGGCAGCAATACCCAGCCAACGCCGGAAATGGTTACCGGTTCACCGGCCCAGGAGACGAACGCTTTCCCTTCCAGAACGGCCCAGATTTCAAAGGTGGAGCCGTCGCAGCGGCCGCTGAAGGCTGCCCCGGCGGGCAGATACAGGCGCTCCGTCCGGAAGTAGGCGCAGTTTCCGATCTCTTCCCGGCGGATACCGTTGCTCTCCACCAGCGTGGGCGCAAGGGCAGCCGGCTCGACGAGATCGAAATTCAGCACGTCCAAGGATTGGTCCACATGGATCGGTCGCGGACGCCCCCAATCATAAATACGATATGTTGTGTTGCTGTTTTGCTGGATTTCGGCGACGATGACGCCAGGCCCCAACGCATGCACCGTGCCGGCGGGCACGAAGACGACGTCTCCGGCCGCCACGGGCACCCGATGCAGCCAATCTTCGACTGTCCCGTCGGCAATCGCCGCGGCAAAGGCCTCCCTGGTCACGCCCGCCTTGAAGCCGTAGATCAA
>CAYZLP010000218.1:0-7641 GCA_964478635.1 uncultured Caldilineaceae bacterium | reverse complement strand
TGGTGGAGAGCGGTACCGAGCGTCTTCTTGACCATCCAGGACAGCGACGGCAACTCACTCAATATTGTCAACGGTTTCTCGGCCACCAAGTACGACGTGCAGGTCGAGCGCGAGACGAGCGTTGGCCCCCGCCTGCTGCGCGAGAACACCCGCGTGCTGCTCGCCGTGCCAACGGACGACGGCAACACCGCTGCACTCAGTTTTGCCGTGGCGCTGGATGGCACGTTGTCGCAGGTTGGCGAACTCGCCAAGCCCCCTGTTCTGCTGCGGGATCGCGCACGCGACGTCCTGTTGCCGCTCAACACGCTGGATGAAGTTCGAGCAGTCGGTGCAGTCGAACCGCCCCAGGGCGCGATCACGGCCATGCGACGCAGCACGGATGACCGAGTTGAGCTGGTTTCACCAGACACCGGCGCGCTCAAAGAGGGCGATCTGATTCAGATTCGTGAGACGAACGACTATAACGGTCATTTCCAAATCGGTGATGTTCAGGAAGATTCCTTCACCATTCAGAGCGCCTTTGCCGGCGAACAGCTTGGTTCCTGGGAATTGGTGCCCGCGGCCGAAACAAACTTGCTCTTTGACGGCATCATCACCGGCTTTGTGCAGGCGCCAGACGGTTCGCTGATCGTCGAAGCGCCCAACCACGGTCTGGTGCAGGGGGATGCGGTACAGATCGTGGAGACCGAAGCTCTTGCGGGCCGCTTCCCCGTGACCAGCCTTGACCGGGACAGCTTCCAGATCAATCACAAGTGGCAGCCGGGCGAGGCGGTCAATTTGCGCCTGATCTCGCGTAGAAGACGCGGTCTGCTCTTCGATGGTAACGAGGACTACGTGGCGACACCCCCTCTGGAGTTGACCAAACCGCTGGCATCCATCGCCTTCGGCCAGACCTACTCGGCGTGGGTCTGGCCTTCAGCACGAGCAGCAGCTGCGGATCAAAAGGGCGGCCAAAGCATCATCGCGCAGCAGGACGGTGCCATACAGCTTGTAGTGGATGATGGGCGCGCCACGCTGCATGTGCAGACGACAGATGGTCCTGTTGCCGTAGCGGATGACAACGCTCTTCCGGTGGAGGAGTGGACCCATCTGGCTGCAACGCTCGACCATGATCCGGCCACAAGTACACTGACGATCATGCTCTGTCGTAACGGCCAGGAAATTGCGCGCCAGCAAGTTGCCGATGCAGCCATCGTCTTCAACGATTGGACGGCTGAGTGCGTCATCGGGCAGGGCTTTGCCGGTAAAATAGCGGAGGTGCGCATTTGGGACACGGCACGCTCCCCTCAGGCAATCCGGGACAGCATGTACCTACGGCTGACCGGACGCGAGGTCAACCTGGTGGGCTACTATCGGCTGGGCGCGCTCGTCGAGGAGCATGTCGTCGACTTTTCGGTCTTCGGCAACGATGGAACCGTGCACGGCGATCCCTTCGTCAGCGCCGTGACCCTCGCGCGCACATTGCGCGACGGGACCACGCCGGCCGTCCGCTACAGCAACGAAGAGCTCTTTGCCGTTACGCAGCGCGCCACTTATCTGGAGCGCTTTGAATTCTACGCGGATGGCATCACGAACCCGGAAGATGTCGACGGTGCGGGAACGCCGATCTTTGCCCTCAGCTACTGGGGCAAGCGCAGCCGCCGCAGCGAGGCTCGTGTCTTCATAGCGAGTGACAAAGCCGTATTCGAGGAGTTGGAGAACGGCTGGTTCAGCGTCAGCGCGCGCTTCACCGTGCCCGACGATGTCAATCTGGCGCGCGTCTTCGAGATCTCCGACGTGGCGGGTGATTGGGCAACGCTGGAGGTCCGCAAACACAGCGTGCGCTTGATCTCGGACGCTATCACGCAAGCGACATTTGAAGATGTACTGCCGCTGCAAATGCTGGCCGATCCATACCAGACTGTCGATGACGACCTGCGTAATTTGGCCGCGCAAGAGCACGAGGAAGCCACGCTGCTGCTGGAAAAACGCACGTTGGAGGCCGACATTCGACAGCTGGAAGCTGATGCAGAAGCCACCAGACGTCTGCTGGCCGAAGCACAGAAACGCGAGACACAGTTGCGTGGCGAGGTGGAGGCATACCGGCGCAAATACCACGATCTGAGCAGCTCCTGGTACACGATTCAGGTGGAAGGGTTTCCGAACTTGTTTCTAACTGCCGGCCCGGAGCATGGTGGACCAAAGGTACCGGTCTCCCTCCAGCCCCTCACCGGCGGCATACACCAGCACTGGCGCTTTGTGACGCTGGCAGACGGGACTCCTCGCATCTACTGCAGACAAGCGCCCAACGCGCAGGGCCGCATGCTCACCGTGGCCCAGGACGCGTCAGGCGAAGTCTTCCTCTCCAGCCCGCGCAATCTCAGCCAAACCACATATCCCCAAGAATATCTGGGAAACGAGCAGCTGGTCCTCCAGCCGATCAACAACGCCGACCTTTTTCGGATTGTCGAGCTACCGTCCGGCACTCCCCTCAGATTTTACCCAATGGGTGGCGGTGTATCGAGCGGTCGCGTCGGAAGCTTCACTCTACCGGTCGTGCAAATTCGGCTTCTGCAGAGAGCCTGGGCCATCGACATCGGCGTGGATAGAAGCGCCGAATTGGAGGAGACGCGCGCAGAAATCAAGCGCCTGCGTGCCTTCCTAGAGGGCGACAGAGCAACGATGCTGGCACAGAAGCAGGCGCGGCTTGCAGTTGTTCTGGCCCGGCTTGCGGAATTACAGCTAGCGATCGCGCAACTGAACACACATATCCTGCAAGTCTACCGCACATTCGAACAAGAACCGCTCGTGATGAAGCCGCTGCACGTGGACGGTCGCGGTCTGCTCACAGCGGGCGCTCGGCTTGGCTTTGCGCGCACACAGGGGCGCATTCAAGCGCTGGAAACCAGCGAAGGCAACGTACAGTTGAGCTATTTCGACAGCGAAAAGAGGATGCGGCAGACAAATTTTGACGCCACTGCCGATCGGCAGAATGCTACCTTCGAGCAGTGGCGGCCCGACGGCCCGCGCGCCGGCCTGAACTTCGCACGCACCGATAGCCTGCTGCGCCTCGAAGGCACGGTGGAGGGTGCGGATGGCGACCAGGAGACCGTCCCAACCCCGGCACACCTCGGCGATGCGTGGACGGTGGAGGGGTGGTTCTCATGGCCCCTGCCGGAGACGGAGGAATGGAACAGTCTGGTGCGCACCGCCAACGGCGACTCGCCGCTCCTCGTGCGCCAGACAAATCAACTGACGGCCAAACCGCGTTACGAGCTTGGTGCAAGCTATCAAGCGCAGGGCGAACAAGAGAGCAGCTTTCTGGGCAGTGGCTTCGATCTAATGCTGGCGCTACCCGTCGGCTGGCATCACGTCGCAGCGGTGGGGCGGGGTACGGGCGAGGATGCCACGACCACCTTCTTTGTCAACGGGAAAGAGGTTGGACAGGTGCCGGCCAACATCAGTATGGATGTGGCCGTGATCGGCAATCGGGCTGAGGGTGGCGAGCCATTTGGCCGCGTCGCCGAGGTGCGGGCATGGCGCATTGCCTTGAGCGCGGCCGAAGTCGCCATCAACAGCAAAGTGCGGCTGACGGGCGCGGAGCCGGGACTTGTCGGCTACTGGCCCATGTCCGAGGCCGAGGATAACTTGGTGCGCAATCATGTGGGAACTGGACATGACGGCACGGCCATGCGTGCTGAATGGTGTGCCTGTTCGGCGCCGGTCGGTCGTCTCTACGCAGCTGGTTTGGATAGCGCTGAACTGAAGGCAGACGCAGTCGTCAGTGCCGAATACAGCACCGTGTACATTGACCCGGTTAGCAAGCGCAAAGCCGCCATGATGCGGCGCTTCTTTGCCGTGCCGGCCTCAGACGGCCTGAACATTCTGCCCGACCAGCGTGTCGAAGAACTGGAGCTACAGTGGATCGGCAACACGCAGTTTGCGCCAACGCTCCTGGGCTATATCGAGGGTGCGCCGCCTGTGCCAAGTGAAAATCTAACCGTTGACGGCTCGTTGAACTACAATGGCGCGACATCGGTGGCCTTGACCAGTTCAGATGACGTCTCCTACAGTTGGTCACGCGGGCAAGAGGCCGGATTGGGTGCAAATCTGGACCTTTTTGTCGGCGTTTCAGAGGAGCTACGCATCGGCTTCATTGCCACAAAAAAGATGCTCAGTACAAAAGCAGGCTTTGTTGGCAACCTGGGATTCAGCTACGGTTTCCTCAACAGCAGCATCGTTGCTGCATCATCGCAGTCCAACACGCAGAATCGACTCGATTTGCGCGGCGCGCCCGAACCGGGGACCAAGTTTCCCCACATTGGACGACGTTTCGTCCCCAAAAATGTGGGTTACGCACTTGTTACATCGGGCCTGGCCGACGTCTTTATCACGCGACTCAAGCGCAGCGGCAAGATGATCGGCTATCAGGTGCGGCCCAATGAAGACGTACCGATCGACGTCAACACGATTACCTTTCTGATCAACCCCGCCTACACCATGAACGGCAGCCTCGATGGGCAGACGGGCCACATGGCGACCAGTGACCGTTTCTTTCGCCACGTGCCGGAGATGCGTGCGCAGTATGGCTCTATGTATCCGGCCAGTTATTATCGTTTACAGGAAGCATATGATCTGAAAGCGCAAATCGAAAACGCAGACAAGCAGCGCGAGAGCTACTTCGTTAACTTTAATAGTAGGCTGGTCGATGAGACCTCCCTAAACCGTGAAGTGGACAAGCATGGATTTGATCAGCCCGATGTTTCGCTGCCTTCTACAGGCGAGCTGACAGGCCCGAGCAGGGAAGGCAGCGATGACGGCGAGGATGATCAAGAGAAGCTTGACCGTATCACTGCTGATTTGGCCGAAGATCGTGCCCGTCTGCAAGCAGAGAGTGCGGCGCGACAGCGCGAGATTGAAGAAAAGGTGACGGACCAGGAGCAGCGCGTCCAGGCCAGTGCAGCGCTCGATGGATGGCAGCGGAAGATGGAGATTCTGCAAATTCGCGCGGGCAAGCGCAACATTGCCAATACCTACGTCTGGGATGGAGATGGGGGCTGGCGCGCCGAGACGCAGCAATTCATGAACACAATCGAACACACGGTCGGCGCATCGTTCAATTTTAGTGCGAGCCTGGGTGCAGTCGTTAATACGGATATCCTCATCGCTGGACTCGAGCTAACTGCGGCAGCCACGGTTGACTTAACCCAAACGATGACCAAAACAGAGCGTCGCAGTCGCGGCTTTGGACTGGACGTGGACATGAGCGGCGTTGAACACGTCGGGATTACTGATTTCAATGATAACCCGCTCATTCCTGGTGAAAAGGTTGATCGCTATCGTTTCATGAGCTTCTATTTGGAGGGCAGCAATCGCAATTTTGACGACTTCTTCAACTACGTCGTTGATCCCGAGTGGCTTGCCTCTAACGATGAGGAGGCGCGTGCGCTGCGCCAGACGCGCAACGGAAAATCAAACAAGGCGTGGCGTGTCCTCCATCGCGTTACGTACGTTGAACGCCCGGCACTGATCGATTTCGGCCACGAGACGCGTCCGCAATTGGATGTTGATAAACGTCCGTGGTGGTATCCATCGATCGGCGGCGTCCTGGAGCGTGTAGAGGCATTGCAGGCACACAATGCCGAATTGGAGGCCAAACTGAATGAGGTTTTGAGCCTGCTGCGCAAATCCAAATAGAAGAAGCGAGCTGACCGATCGGCACCCATAGTCTGGTGGAGAGACTCAGAAGCGAGCAACTCTAGGAGGTTTTAGTGAAACGATTGCCTTGGAGGCCGGATGCTTCGACAGTAGCACCGGCCGACGTAGACTGGACAGTCACGGTTACCGAACCCCTTCCCAACTGCCCAAACGTTGAGGCGGGGTGGGAAAGGATTGCGACTCAGACGAACTGGGGCAAGTGGAGGTTGGAGAGCAAACTGCGGGGCAAGGACGTCGCTACCACAGTTGTTCCCCCGGCCACAGAGCCCCTCAAGACGGGCGATGAGTACGTCGTGAAGGTTGGAAGGTTCATGAAAATCCACTGTCGTGTTCTCGAATCGTCGTTACAAGGCGCGGCTACCGGCCAAGACGGCGAAATGGTCTTCGATGCAATGGGTGTGGCGCTGGGCGGCATCGTCAACGCCCGGTTCCGGTTCACCGTATTCAGGGGCGAAGACGGCATGGTCATGGCGCGCGCACAAGAGAAAATGATGTCGCTGCCCCTGCTTGCACCGTCCAAGGAGACCCTTGAGCGCGAGCACAGGCACACATTCAAAGATCTCAACGATAGCTTTCGCCCCCCGTCGCGCTAACCGCACAAAAATCCCTTTGAAGGTGCGAGTGCCACCCGGCAAAGCCTACAACCATGGCAGTTGAGCCTCGGGTATGGCGCACTCGTTGCAGCCAGCACCTTGCTCAATCTGACATCCCACGCCTGATGAGGTCAGAAAGCCATATTCTTCGAGCTATCCATCCAGATCGACCGCTCGCCCGACGAGGTGTTCGCTTTCCTGCGCGACAAGGATAAATATCCTCAAAAACACGGTTCGCCCGTGCCGGTATTGGAGCAAACGACACCTGGATTAGCCGGCCTGGGCACGCGCGATAGTGAAGTCGTCCAGATGCTGTCCTTTGTACGGGCGAGATTTGGTCGGAGATCACGCGTTTTGAACCGGGCCGGTATCTGAAAGAGGACTTCTACGGCGCAGGGATGGGCGGTCACTTGGCCTATGAATTTGCCGCGGAGAAGGGCGGTACCCGGCAGATCCAGCGCGAGACTCTGCAGGCGCACGGGTGGCTGCGTTTGCTGACACCACTCATCAAGTAAATGCTTGAACGGCAATGCTTACCATGTTCAGTGAAGTCACTCCCCTTCACTCCCCTTCCGGCATGGGTCCCAGCACCTTCTCCACGTCGGCAGGGTCAAAATCCATCGGCGTCAGCTTGCACATGAAATCGATTTGGGCCATATCAATCTCTGCCATGCCCCCCGCAAGTTGTTGTTGCATGTCCTCCGTGACGATCAGAGATTTTCACTGCATGATTCGATTATATCTTATTTCATGGGCGGTCCCTACACCCCACCCCTTGGCCGGTACTGCAGCGCCTCGGCCAGGTGCTCGGTCCGGATCGCCTCCTCGCCCGCCAGATCGGCAATCGTGCGCCCCAGCTTGAGCACTCGGTGGTAGGCCCGGGCGCTCAGCTCCATCTGCTTGACCGCGGCGCGCATGAGGCCCTTGCCGGCTTCGTCGATGGCGCAAAAGGTTTGCACTTCGGCCGGGCCCATGTCGCCGTTGACGAGCATGGTGGGCTTGCCCAAGGGCGCAAAGCGCGCTTCCTGGACCTTGCGCGCGGCTTCAACCCGGGCGCGGATGGCAGCGGAAGACTCGCCGCCGTCCAGTGAGGCCAGTTTCTCAAACGGAACCCTGCGCACCTGGAGGTGAATGTCGATGCGGTCCATGATGGGGCCGGAGATGCGCTTCTGGTAGCGCTGGACCATGCTGGGGGAGCAGGTGCACTCCTTGCGGTCGTCGCCGTGATAGCCGCAGGGACATGGGTTCATGGCGCACAGGGCCACGAAATTGGCTGGGAACGTCAGGGATCCGCTGGCGCGGCTGATGGTGACGACCTTGTCCTCCAGCGGCTGGCGCAGGGTCTCCAGGT
>CAYZLP010000217.1:3868-7662 GCA_964478635.1 uncultured Caldilineaceae bacterium | reverse complement strand
GCGCCCATCGTGGTGCAGCCGCCGCCGACGCCGGCGCCGACCGCCACGCCCCTACCCGCGCCGACCCCGGCGCCCATCACGGTCTTCGTCAGCGGCGCCGTGGTCCGCCCCGGTCTCTATGAGATCGGGGCGGACGCGCGCGTCGGCGCAGCGCTGGCATTGGCCGGCGGGCTGACGGAGGAGGCGGACGCAGTCATCGTCAACCAGGCCGAACTCCTTTGGGACGGCGCCCAGATCCACGTGCCCTACTTGGCCGAAGCGCCCTCCGCATTGGCCGGGATGGCGGCCAACGGCCCGCCGGCCGGCGTCTCGGGCAGTGGGCCGGAACTCGTGCGCACAACAGGCATTGATCTCAACGCCGGACTCATCGATCTGAACCTGGCCACAGCAGTCGAGTTGGAGACGCTGCCGGGCATCGGTCCGAGCAAAGCTGCAGCCATCTTGGCCAATCGCCCCTACGCTTCCGTTGATGATCTGGTCCGTGTGCCGGGCATCGGCGAGAAGACGGTGGAGCAGTTGCGTGCGTACGTGACGGTACGCTGATCCGCAACGGCATGTGCGCGACTCGCCGCATTCAATCACCGCAGCCTGAGCTTGTCGAAGGCGGATCAAACACAGATCCGCCTTCGACAAGCTCAGGCTACGGTAGAAGGGTAGGCTCAGGCTGCGGGAGAGGGACACGCTCGACTCAGGCATGCGGTTGACAAGGGTAAGATTGCAGGGTAAAATCACTCTGTGACGCAATGCGTCACAGAGTGATTCAATCGACCAATTCTTTGAGCAATAGAGTGGGAAATTATCATGAGTGAAGTCAACGAGGAAAAAAACGTACAGGATCAGATGAAAGAGATGGCCATCGATTTACGCAACGAGGCGATCGTCCAGAGCGCCAACCTCTATCTCTTTGGCCGGAAGCTCTTGCTGGCCGGCCTGGGTGCCGCCGCCATGACGGGTGAGGAGGCAAGCCATCTGCTCAACAAGCTGGTTGAGCGAGGTGAGTTGGCCGAAGCCGATGCGCGCAAACTGCTCGGCGATTTTCATAGCCGCAGCAAAGAAAGCGAAGAAGAATTGACCCGGGCCACCCGCGAGGCGGCCCAGAAGGCGAATGCCGCCATGGAGGAGAGCGTCGAATCGATCCTGGAGAAGCTCAACGTTCCCAGCAAGAGCGATGTGGATGCATTGACCAAGCGCATTGCCGAGTTGAACGCAAAGATCAATGAGCTGAACAAGTCAGAGACCGGCTCAGCGTAGCTCCTGATTCACGTCGCCCCCGTTCGTAGGCTGAGCTTGTCGAAGGCGGGTTTACAACGGATCCGCTTTCGACAAGCTCAGCCTGCGACAGATTGGATCGGACTACGGTGGAGGGATGGGCTCGGGCTGCGACGGATTGGATGACACGACCATTTCCGCATCGATCGGCAAAGATCCGCCACATCCGCGGTCTATTGGCCGACATACACCACGCGGTAGATCATGCCCGTCGCATAATCGCCGACAATGAGATTGCCCTCCGCATCCTTGGCCAGTGGCAGGGGGCGGTCTAGGCCCGTTACAAAGTCGGATGGCGTGCCGCGGTAGGTCGGACCGGTAGCCGTGTTGATCTCGGTCATGGTGACCCGTTCAACCGTATGGCCGACAACCTCCTCGCTAAATACCTGACCAAAGAGAGAAACGTAGAGGGTACGGTATTCCGCAGGCCAGGCCGAATGATCGATATAGACCAGGCCACTGGCGCTGGCATGGGGCGTGGCCGGATAGATGGGAGCGCTGTGCGGATCGCCGTCCAGTGCGACCGGCTCCACGGGCCCGAACTGTTCGGGGAACCCGTAATGGTGCTGCCATCGAATATGATTGACTTCATCCGGCGCGTCGTTGAAGTCGGGTCCATTCTCGCTGGCAAAGAGCTGCCAGACCGCGGCTGCCTCATCCGGTCGGCTCAAATCCTCCGGCACGGCCCCCCAGGCGACCATGTAGGCATTGCGATTGCCCCGGCTGACGATCTCCAGCGCCTCACGCCCCTGCCCGTCCCGGGGAAAGCGCAGCACCGTGGCATTGAGTTCGCCGCCCACGTCCAGGTCGCCCGTTGATCCCAGGCCGAAATAGATCCAGGTATTCACCGGTTCACCACTAAAGGGATCCGGACCAGGGTTCCAGGCGAGGCCGTTATTCTGATGCCGCCCCCAGGGGAGACCGTCAAGGCGCAGCTCCCGCACGTCCGCTACGCCGTCCCCATCACTGTCCAGCGTACGATAGAGTTGCCCCCGGCCTCCCAGCCAGACGGCACCGTCCACAGGGTCGTAGAGCAAGCCGACGATCTCATCATAGCCGGTGTCATAGAGATGGCGAACATCGTAGACGCCGTCGCTGTCGTCGTCGACATACCACCAGATCCGCCCATCCTGAAGGCTCACGATCATGTCGCCGTCGGGCGTAAAATCGATCTGGGTCACGGCGAGCAGTCCCTCTGCCACAGGTTCAATCGCAAAGCCGTCCGGTGCGGACAGAGCACCTGCCAGAGCCTGACCGGTCTCGGTCGTGGCCACCGGTTCTTCCCAGGCAGAGACGAAACGGACGTCTTCGATTTCAACCGCACCGGCCATATCGGCCCATTCAAAGACGATCTCCAGCGCCTGCAGATCATCCATGCGCGGCGCAACGCCCTCCTGATTACGGACTTCGCGCAAGGGAATGCGGAGCGTCTGCCAGCGCTCGTCCAAGCCATAGGCGGCCAGGGCGACGGAGACGCGTGCGCCCTCGCGGTCGACGAGATAGAGATTCGGCCGCACGTCGCCGCTGCGGCGCACGCGCAGTTGGAGCGTCTCGTCGCCGGTAAGCGCGAGGCCAAAAGGCGCCAACGGCAAAGTCCAGCGACTGAAAATACTGGCATTGATGCTCGTATCGATGAGGCTCATGCCCATCGCAGTGACACAGTTCAGGGTCGCCTCCGGCGATCCGTCACACACTGCCGCGATACCGGCCACGTCGAGCAAGTTCACGTCGATACCGGCGGGCATTTCCCAGGCTGCTGGTTCCGGAAAGGCTTGGGCAGCGACGGGCGTTGGCATCGGCTGCGGTTCACTGCCACAACCGGCGACCAATACGAACGCGAACAACAAGAGCCAGATCGGCCTACGAGCCGTCTGCTTCATCATGGATTGTTTCCCGTGTAGAAGGAGATTTTATTTCTGCTTCTTGACCCAGGGGTCAAAGGCATCGCGCAGACCGTCACCGGTGAGATAAATCCCCAAGGTTGTCAGAAAAATGAAGATGCCGGGCGTGATCACCAGCCAGGGCGCGTCGGTAAAATTGCCCAGCGATCCCTGCATCATGTTACCCCAGCTCGGACGGGGCGGGCCAATCCCGACGCCCAAGTAGCTCAGGCCGGCCTCCACCAAAATCGCGCCGGCCACGGCGAAGATGGCCGTCACAATGACGATGGAGGCGATATTGGGCAGCACGTGCCGCAGCATGATGCGCAGGGGCGGGCTGCCGATGGAGCGGCTTGCGACGATATAGTCGCGCTCGCGGATCGAGAAGATCTGGCCGCGCAGGAGGCGCGAGACGCCCATCCAGCTGAAGATGCCGATCAGAAAGGCCAGCCCTTCAGGACCGGGCGCATAGATCCGGGCAAGGATGATGAGCAAGAAGAGCAGCGGGATGCTGCCCAGCGTCATGATAATGGCATTGATCACGTCGTCGATGAAGGTCGTTGCGTAGTAGCCGCTGACCAGTCCCATGAAGACGCCGATGGTGAGCGAGATCACCGAGACCCAGAAGCCAATGCGCAGGGAAAT
>CAYZLP010000217.1:0-3768 GCA_964478635.1 uncultured Caldilineaceae bacterium | reverse complement strand
GGCGCGGCCAGCGTGATGGCAATCATGAAGATGAGCAGCCCGATCCCGAAGACCGTGATCTTGTCCGCCCAAATCTTGGCCCCCACCATGCCCCAGTAGCTGCGGGCTTTGGTCATCTTGTCAGCTTGTGCTCGCTGTTGGGGCGTAAGCGTAAGCGTTCCCTGTGCCATAATTCCCTATTGCCGCCTGCCGTAGCGGACACGCGGATCGACAAACCCATAGAGGATGTCGACCATCAAGACGCCGATAATGCCGAGGAACGAGCCGATCACAAAGAGCGCCATCATCAGCGGATAGTCCCGCGCGTTGACGGCGGCAATGAAAAGCCGTCCCATGCCCGGCCAGGAGAAGACCATTTCCAACAAGACGGAGCCGGAAAGAAAGATCAGGAAGATGCCGCTCAGGCCCGTGACGAAAGGCATAAGCGCATTGCGCAAGACGTGCCGGGTGATGACGCCGTATTGGGATAGCCCCTTGGCCCGGGCCGTCCGCACGTAGTCCTGGTTGAGCACGTCGAGGATTTCGAAGCGCAAGATGCGCGAGATGGAGATCCATCCCCCGGTCGCGCCGATGACCGCGGGCAGAATCAGGTGATGGAGCCGGTCGATAGGCGATCCGTCCCCGATGGTGTACATGCCGCCCAGGGGGACCCAGCCGAGATAACCGCCCAGGACGATGAGCAGCAGCAGGCCGAGCCACCAGTCCGGCACCGTGTTGATTGTCACCGTCGTGACCCGGATCAGGTTGTCAGGCCAGCGGCCGCGGGTGAGCGCAGCAATGATGCCCAGGGGAATGCCCACGGCCACGCTCAGGAGCAGGCTGGCAAAGCCCAGGGTGAAGGTAGCCGGAATGCGCTCCAGAATGAGACCGGTAACGGCTTCACCCTTGAAGGAGAAAGAGCGTCCAAAATCCAGCCGGGCAATGCCGCGCCCACACCGATCGGGATTGGCCAGGCACTGCCCGCTGCGCCAGCTTTCGGTCTCGGGCAGCCAATCCTCGCCAAGCAACCAGGCCGTATACTGGACGGGCACCGAACGATCGAGGCCGTAGAGCCGCTCCAGCCGCTCCAGATCCTTACTTGAACTGGTCGGATCGTCATCCAGAAACTGCAGGGGACCGCCCGGCGCCAGCTGATAGACGCTAAACGAAATCAGGGTCGCGATCAGCAGCAGGAAGACCGATTGTATGGCACGACGAATAATGTAACGGGTCATGATCTGTCAGATAGCAAACGCTGGCGAAGGCAGGGCCGAATATGATGTCGGGCTTCTGTGCGAAGCCCGACATCTCGATCATTCCTATTCGCCGGCATCCTCCCGGATGTACCAGTCTTCGAAATTCCAGCCAATACCCAGTGATGTCGGCTCGATGCCCTGAATCCGGTTGTTTTGACCACTCCAGGACTTGTTGTAGAAGAGGAAGACGTAGGGCGCATCTTCGGCGATCTGTTGCTGGATCTGGGCGTACCGCTCCTTGCGGAAGTCGGTATCGTAGCTCCTGCCCGCCTCCTCAAAGAGGGCTTCCACATCTTTGTTGATGTAGGCCACGGAATTCAGGCTCGGGATGCTCTCCTCGGCCCAAATGGTGTACATGATGTGGGGTTCGATGGTCGCGCGCCAGCCGCCGACGAACATATCCCATTCCGGTTCGACGGCGTCGGTCGCATCCAGGAAACTGGCCCACTCCAAGGCCTGAATCTGAACGTCCACGCCGATTTCGCGCAGGAAGTCCTGAACGGTAATGGCAATCAGTTCGCGAGTCTGACTCGTGTTGGGGCCAAAGAAGAGTTCAAGCTGCAGTTGCTCGCCCTCGGGCGTCAACATTTCGTTGGCGTCAGCGTCATAGGTATAGCCCGCCATCTCGAACTCGGCAATCGCTTTTGCCGGATCGTACTCATAGCACTCAACATCCGGCGTGTAGGCCCATGACGTTTCGGGGAAAACCGAGCAGAGACGCTTGGCCTGGCCGAGCATCACCTCATCGGTCAGGAGTTCCTTGTCGATGGCGTAGTTGATGCCGCGGCGCACGTGAATGTCACCGGTAGGATATCCTTCACGCGTGTTCAAACCGATGTAGCTCCACGAGGCGGCGGCCGGCCACCATTCGTAGACACTGATGTTGTCAAGAGTGCGCGCTTCTTCCAGGTTCTCGGGCGTGATCGTGCCGGTATCGCTCTCGCCGCTCTTCAGCTTCTGATACGCAATGTCCTGATCGGGAACGATCTCTTCGATCTGGCGCGTCATATTGGGACGCCCCTTATACCAGAAAGAATCGCTGGCTTCATAGATGGAGAACTGATCGCGTCGCCACTCTTCCAACTGGTATGGCCCCGACGTCACCGACGGTGCGTTGATCTCCGGATTTGTTTCGGGATCGCTCCAATCCAGGTTTTCCCAGATGTGTTTGGGCAAGGGTGTAATCAGGCCCGAAATCTGGCCGAGGGCGGGGGCATAGACCTCATCGATCTTGACTTCCAGCGTATAGTCGTCCAGCGCTTCGTAGCTGGTCATGAACTCCAGTTGCGAGCGATAGGGATAGCCGTTGTCCGGATTGTTGGCCTGGTCAAAGGTCCACTTGAAATCCTGGGCCGTGATCGGCTCGCCGTCGCTCCACTGCATACCCTCGCGCAGTTTGAAGGTGAAGGTCAGCCCATCTTCCGAAATGGTATAGCTTTCGGCCATGTTGGGAATATATTCAAGCGTATTCTCGTCCAGGCGCAGCAGGCCCGATGCATAGACCATGGCCTGTGCGCTGCTGGAGGCAGTGTCGGTCGTCAGGTAGGGGTGGAAGTTGACGAAATCGGCCGTGGCGACGCTGCGATATTCGCCGCCCTGCAGGGTGGCATCACGGGGCGTCGTTACGTCTTCGTCGCCCGTCACGCTGATGCCGGCCTCGACGCGCCCTTGGGCCGCGCTCGATTCCTGCACGGTTTCATTGGCGGCATCGTCGCTCTCTGCAGCCGGTTCAGCCTCCTCGGCCGGCGCTTCGGTGGCGGCGGCTTCGGCCGGGGCGCTCTCCGTATCCGACGCGCCGCCGGGTGCGGTGGTGGTCGCCGGTCCGCTACAGGCGGCTAGGAGCAAGGCAAAGACCAGCAGCAAGCCAGCAGCCCATCCGGTGCGGTATGACGTGGACATTCTCATAAATTTCCTCCAGCTACGCGAAATCAGTGCGGTACTCATTTCGATTGAAGTTACGCACATCGCTGCCATCTAGAGTTCTGACTGTTGAGAAAAGTCAGACTTCTAGAGCAACTGCGTAACTCTTATCATATAGGTCATTTCGACCACTATAGTCCGTAAAGCGTAATACAGTATGAATACTTCTTTAGGATTCCCTAAGAAACGGGGGACTCACGACTTGTTCTTCAGGGTGGGATCGAGGGCGTCACGCAGGCCGTCGCCGATTAGATAGAAGGCCAGAACGGTCAACGTGATCAGCAGACCGGGCCAGATGAGCAGATGCACAGCCTGGGGTTCACCCGTGAACGGATCCACCAGAAAGAGGAAATTGCGTTCTTCTCATGAAATGGCTCCTTTTGGGTCGAAACGGGGTGAAAGCGGTCTGGTACGGACGGAGGCTTGACGCTAGATCATGTCCGGGTACAGACGGCGCCGGTCAATGACCGGCGCCGTCTGCCCTGCTCAACACGTCGATTTACATGCCTTCTTGGGCAGCAGAATCGATGGACCAGCGGTAGAAATAGGTATTGTCACTGTAAACCCGATCCAGCCACGGCTTCTGCACCACATTCGTCGTGTAGAAGTAAAT
>CAYZLP010000216.1:0-7703 GCA_964478635.1 uncultured Caldilineaceae bacterium | reverse complement strand
GCGAATTTGCGTTGGTGATGCGTGTGCTTTCTCGATCCTGTGGTACACTACGCAACACGCAAGCGATTGAAGGGCGCGTTCGTCCCGATTAGGCAGTGACGGCGCACGAGTAATTCGCCGGCCCGCCGGTGGGCTTGGGAAGACAACGTACCGGCAGAGCCCCTTGCGACGAGTTCAAACAGATTCTATGGCGACAGCTGACGGCGTCAACCTGGCCGATTCCGCACTGGAACGGCCGACATTGCAGCCAATCGAAGAAGAGAGCCGGCTGGCCCGTTGGGTGCAGCGCGTCAATCCGGGCTTGTGGAAATATCTCCTGGTGCTTTCGGACATGCTCCTGATCGTGCTGGCCTTCGGCGCGGCCTATTTTGTGCGCTACCAGCTCCAGTGGTTCCGTACGGTAGAGCCGGTTTACAGCGTCTCCTTTGCCGAATACGGACGGTTTCTCTTCGCTCTCCTGATCATTCTGCCCACTGCCTACTACCTCTCGGACGTCTACCCCTATCGCCGGGGAACCAGCTGGGTCGAACAGGTCTACGACATTGCCACAGCCACCACGTTGGGCGTCATGGTGGTAATCATCGGGTCCCTCTTCTTCCGGACCACGCTATATAGCCGCTTGATCTTTCTCTACGCGGCCTTTTTCATTACCATTTTTCTCGGGATCAGCCGCTTTTTGATCCAGCGCGCCCAGGCCCACTTACGGCAGTACGGCGTCGGCGTGGAGCGTTTGCTGTTGGTCGGAGCAGGCGATGTAGGACGGATGGTCATGCGCAACGTGACGGCCCGGCCTGACTACGGTTATCAGATCATCGGCTTTGTCGATGACAATCCGAGTAAGAGCAGCACCGATATCGGCCCCTACCGCGCCCTCGGCCCAATCGAGAACTTTGATGAGTTAATCCAGCATCATGCCATCGATTCCGTGGTCGTCTGCCTGCCCTGGCAATCCCATCGCATGATCCAGCGCCTGCTGCGCGCTTGCGAGCAACACGGCGTCCGCGCGCTGGTCATCCCGGACCTCTTCCAACTCACGAAGAACCAGATGCAGGTGGAAGATTTGAACGGCATTCCGCTCATCAGCACCCGGGAAATATCCATTCAGGGCGTCAACTTTGTCGTCAAGCGCTTTTCGGATCTTCTGCTGGCCTCGGTTGCCACCCTGCTTCTGACACCCTTCTTTCTGACCATTGCCGCGGCCATTCGTCTGGATTCGCCCGGCCCCATCTTCTTTATTCAGACCCGGATCGGCCGCAACGGCACGCCCTTTCGGTGCTACAAATTCCGCTCTATGGTAGAGGATGCAGATACGCTGCGCTCCGAGCTGGCCGGGCTGAATGAGGCGTCTGGGCCGCTCTTCAAGGTGC
Source organism: uncultured Caldilineaceae bacterium (assembly GCA_964478635.1). Classification (GTDB taxonomy): domain Bacteria; phylum Chloroflexota; class Anaerolineae; order Caldilineales; family Caldilineaceae; genus JAGRCP01. Next base: position 6,336 of record CAYZLP010000216.1, on the reverse strand, counting down.
GAGACGATCCGCGGCGTACTCGGGTGGGGCGCTTCTTGCGGCGCTATAGTCTGGACGAACTCCCCCAGTTATTCAACGTGTTGAAGGGCGACATGAGCCTGGTGGGGCCACGCCCCAATCTGCCCGAAGAGGTCGCCCAATATCAAGAATGGCACAAGAAGCGTCTCTCGGTCAGCCCGGGGATAACGGGTCTCTGGCAAGTGAGCGGTCGCAGCGATCTCACCTTCGATGAAATGGTGCTCCTCGACATTTACTACGTGGAAAACTGGAATCTCTTCATCGATTTCACCATCCTCCTTCGCTCCATCCCTGCCGTCTTGCGGGGACGCGGCGCCTATTGAGTGAGACGGCTCGTCGGTCGTGCGATCCCCATGGCGCAACCTCGAATCCTGATCTTGATGAGCAATACCGGCGCCGGCCATCGAATCAGCGCCGCCGCCCTCCAATCCGGCTTTCACCACCGGTATGGTTCCCGCGTTCATGTTGAGATCATCGATCTGTTAGGTGATCATCTGCCGTCCCCCCTGCGCCATCTGCCTCGGACCTATCCTTTCCTTTCCCAAAACGTGCCGTGGCTCTGGCACGGGCTCTGGCGCATAGATATGCGGATTGCCGAGCCTATCTCTGCGGCCACGGCCCGGGCGGCGCTGCCGTCGATGCGGCGCGTGTTAACAACGTATCGCCCGGACCTGGTGATCTCCGTTCACCCTCTGGTGCAGCAGATAACGGCCCTGGCGCTTGACCGGTTGGGCCATGCGATTCCGTTCGTCACCGTCGTGACCGACCTGGCAACGACGCACCCCCTCTGGTTTCATCCTGGAGTGGCGCGCTGCTACGTCCCCGGTCCGGAAGCTTGGCGCAGCGCGAGGAGCCGGGGCTTGTCACCGGACCAGTTGCGCATGCTCGGTCTCCCCATTCGCCCGGAATTCGTGACCACGGGAAAACCGAAGCACGAGTTGCGACGGGTGCTCGGTCTGGCGGATCTGCCTGCGGTGCTGCTGATGGGCGGGGGCGAGCGGGAAAATGCGGCCGCTGCCAAAGCACGGCATTTGGCCCGCGCCTTGGCGGGTGACGGCAGGCCTCGTGGGCAGCTGGTGGTGGTGTGCGGGCGCAACCGGCGGCTGCAGGCTGCACTTGCCGACGAACGGTGGCCCGTGCCCACTTTGGTGCTGGGGTTTGCGGAGAACATGGCGCTCTGGATGCAGGCGTGTGACTGTATTGTCACCAAGGCCGGTCCGGGGACGGTTGCCGAAGCCATGGCCTGCGGGCTGCCCCTGATTCTGAGCGGCTATATTCCCGGGCAGGAAGCCGGCAACGTGGCCTATGTTCTTGCACGCGGCATGGGACGCTACATCACCGACCCGGCCGCAATCGGGGAGCAAGTTGCCGCCTGGTTTGGACACCACTCTCACGAGTTGAGCGAGATGGCATCGTGTGCACGCGCCCATGCGCAGCCACACGCGACCTCCCAGATCGTGGCCGACCTGGGAGGTTTCCTACCCTGAGGTGGGACATAGTTCAAAAGAGACGCCCGAAGCCGCCAGCCACCTACTCCCCATGTTCGGCCAGATAGCCGGCCATCGTCTCCATGAGGAGCGTCGGCTGCCCCCGGTCATCGAAAAGATCGCCGGCCGGGAACTCGGGAAAATTGGTGCTAAACCACATCCAACGCTGCACGAGGCGCTGATCGTCGGCCGGATAGCCCAGTGATTCATCCCGCAACGTATCAAATAGGTCGAAACTGCTCACCATAAAGTCGGCCGTCACCTCGGGCGTGAAGCCCAGTCTTTCTGGCAGGAGAATGCCGTACTCCGTCACCCAAAGCGGCTTGTCCCGCTGACCGTGCTCGGCCATCCACTGACGCATACGCCGCACCTGCTGCTCGACGGCCCCCAGATCGGCGTGATCCTCTATGTCCCAGAGGAGTCCGCTGGTGATCGCAGGATCCAGGCCCGGAGGAATGCCCACGCCCCATGCGCCGGCCTCCTCGCGCAGCACAAAGGCATGCATCGTCCACACGTCGACGGGCATTGGCGCGCCGAATGCGGTCTGATAGGCAGCCCAGACGGCGTCCAGATAACGCAGACGCAGGGGCGTGATCTGACTCAAGCTGCCCGCAGCAATCCGGGCTGTCGGATCGGCCTGCTTGATGGCGTGATAGGCAAAGTGATAGGCCCGGGCATACTCTTCCGGCGTGGCCCAATCCTGGGCTTCTACATCCGGTTCATTGCCTACGATCCAGGTATAGCCGGGGTAAGCCGTGGCAACCTGGCCGATCATCTCCTCGGTGAAGAAGAGGCGTCCCCCCGGCGTGCGCAGGAGGGGCATATACTCCATACCCAGGGCGATCTCGTCCCCCGCAGGCGCCAGACGCACGTCTTCGATTCGACTGGGGATGCCGTCGGTGCCAATGATGCCGAAGGTCCAGTTGTGATACCAGCCGGGTCGCTCCGCCGGCCAGTCAAAACCTAGAGCCGTCATCTCCGAGACGCCGACACCCATGCGCCAGCGCAGGCTGTAGGGTTCGGGCAGGGCCCGGGGCGTCGGCGTGTAAAAGGCGACCGGCGTGCGCACGCCGGCCCGTTCGATATCGTCACCGACAACCGTGCCGGCGTAGATGGCGCGTTCCAGGGGCGTCATCCCGATTGGGTCTGCAGTGGAGTGCGATGAGAGCTGAAGGGCGAGTGCGGTGAGAAGTAAGAGTAAGTATTCCGGAAAAAGACGCAGCATCGGCTAATAGGGCATGCCCACTGTCGTGTCGGAACCGTGCAGCCCGCCTTCCAGATCGATGGCGGCTGCGATATGGGCCAAATCGCCAGGGTCCGACTCCATGATGTGTTGGATGACATCCAGGCTGTCCGCGTGGTCACGCAGTTCTGAAAGCTCGATGCTGACCAAGTCCCGGGTCAATTGAATGTTGTGGCGCAGCAATACATTGTAGAAATAGTCGTAATTGTTCAGCATGCCAATGGTGACCGATTCAAAGCCGTGCTCGGCCACGGTCAGGCGGCTGCCGTAGTACATGGGGCTGTAAGAGAACATGCGCTGATCGTCCCACTGGGGTTGAACCAGAATAATATCCACGTCGGGATACTTCACCCGCAAATTCTTGATGTGGTAGCGCACGCCCGCATGCAGCATGGTGCGGACGGTCTGGTTCAGGATGGCCTGGATGCCCCGTTCCCGGATGTAGTGGGCATCGGTGAAGTTGGTCGTGTTCAGCGGGACCATGGGGTTGATGCAGACGACCAGCTTGGCCCCGGCTTCGATAGCCAGATCAAGGCTGGCCGAGCCGTGGAGTCCGCCATCCAGGTAATCCCGGTCGAAAATCTGCACAGGTCTGTAGAGCAGGGGCACGGCGCTGCTGGCGGCAACGGCCTGGCTGATGGGAACGATACGCTTGCCGCCCTGGCCGAAAACCGCGCGCTTGCCCGTCTCCAGTTCGGTGGCGACGATGTAGAGTTCCTTGTCCAGCCAGTCGAAGCGGTTCGTGCGGCCAGGCTCGCTGAGGATGCTGTGGACATAGCGCTCCAGGCCTTGCGCATTATAAAGGCCATTGGGCAAAGCCCGGGCCAGTTCCCAACCAATGTCGGACAAGGCGATCTCGCCCCGACTAAAAAGGGTATTGCGAACGATGTCAAGTACTGCACCGGGCAGCTTGGTCGCCCGGCGGGCCATGCCCCCCACGTTGGTCTGGAAGACGTCGCTCACGCGGATTCCGTGAATCTCGGGGTGACGATCGTCTAACGTCTGCATGATCTCGTTGGGCGTGAGACCGTTGGCGATGAAGGAGCCGATCAACGCGCCGGCGCTGGTCCCGACATAGATGTCAAAGTCGTTGACAGTGTAGCCAACAAGCATGTCGTTGATAGCGCGCAGCGCGCCAACCTCGTAGACGGCGCCCGTGATCCCGCCACCGGCCAGGACCAGCGCAGTTTTGGAGCGCTTCTCGAAGGGGCGCAGATCGATTGAGGGATGATCGGCAACGGTATTCACGCTATCAGTCACGATATTCGCACGCAGGGGCTGCGTCGATGCACAATAGATGCTCCAGTCAGGCCCGCATGGCCCGAAGATGACTCAATCCGGCCGCTCCGCATCGGATGCGGGGCTATCATCTGCTTCCTCTTCCGCATCCTGGGCTTCCAGCATTTCCTCCAGGCGTTGGGAGAGTACGGCCAACTGCACCTGCAAAGCCTCTACCTCCTTGCGCGACGGGACATTGATCAGGTGCAGCATCTCCGTCAGGCGTTCATCGGCAATCTGACGCGCGCGCTCGACGCTCGATTTGCCCTCTTCCACGTTTTCCACTGCGCTGTCCGGCTCTTGTGCGTCTTCGGGTTCATCGAAATCTTCACTCAAGGACTCACCCGCGGCCAATCGGGCCTCCGGCGACGCATCTGTGCGGCTCAGGCCGACCTGAATCGAGCGCAGCATCTGTTCGACCGTATCGCCGCCCGTGCGAATCAGGTTCGTCAGCAGATTGCGGGGTAGGAAACCGGCGCTCTTCTTCTCCTGCTCCAGAATGATCTGGGTCAGGGTGAGCGTCGTGAGGTCATCACCGCTTTCGTGGTCGATGACCTGAACATTCGCGCCTTCCTGGATCATGTAGGTGATTTCATCCAGAGTGACGTAGCGCTTGGCTTCCGTGTCATACAATTTGCGGTTCGGATAACGTTTAATGACGGGCATGGGTGTGCAAAGAGTGTAGGGAACTGTTTGGTATCGGGCCGCTTTCCGGCTTGCGGAGGTGATAATAGCACAGTTTGGCGCGGCGCGTCAACGTTGCGGGAATTCCGGCGCGGGGCGTCAGCTTCGAGCAGAATCGAGCGAGGAACAGGCCGGGTGAGGCGGGTGTCGGCGGGTATCGCTGGAGTTGGCCACTCACTTATACAAGACGCTTGTTCTCTCCGAGGAACCTTCATCAGTTCCGGGTTATTGGATCATTAGCGGATCCGTGGTCCAACGATTGTGGAGATCCCAATGCTGAGGTATCCTAAAAACTGGATCATCAGACAAGTTGGTGTTCCAGCCAGACTTCTGTCACTAATCCACCTGATCATTGCTGATTCGTGGCTCTTCGACCGGGTAAGAAGGGAATGCCCTCTGGCAGCAACATCCTGCCAGAACCAGGCGTCAGGTTGTGCGAATGACAAATTTCATGTTGACGACCAAACTGTACGTTCCGACGCCCCGACCCGAACTCGTCTCGCGCCCACGCCTAATCAAAAAACTCAACGAAGGACTGCATTGCAAGCTGACGCTTATTTCCGCGCCGGCAGGCTTTGGGAAAACAACCCTGGTGAGTGATTGGATCGCCAGTATGCAATTGGATGGTGAACAAGGGAGTCAAGTACAAGGTCACGCCTCAAGAATTATCAATCGAGTTGCCTGGCTTTCGCTAGATGAAGGGGACAACGACCTGCATAGTTTCCTAATCTACGTTATTGCCGCCCTGCAAACGGTAGAGCCTGACTTTGGACTAGAACCTCTGGCCGCGCTGCAATCATCTGGAGCGACCAATCGTGAAGCAGTTCTGACGGCCCTTCTCAATGAGTTGGCAGACCTTCCCCAATCCCTGATCCTCATTTTAGATGACTATCACGTAATCGAAACGCCATCCATAAACAAGGCACTCGCATTTTTGCTCGATCACTTGCCTGCAACAATGCACTTGGTCATCACCACGCGCATCGATCCCCCCTTGCCCTTGGCGCGTCTGCGTGGTCGGGGGCAATTGACCGAGTTGCGTGTCGCTGATCTGCGTTTCTCGAATGATGAAGCTGCTACGTTTCTCAATCAAATGATGAGACTCGAACTCTCAGCAGAAAATATCGCCGCGTTGGGGTCTCGCACCGAGGGCTGGATTACCGGTTTGCAACTGGCTGCACTCTCTTTGCAAGAAAGAGATGCAGCGCATGTCACCAGTTTCATCCAGTCTTTCACCGGCATACACCATCACATCCTCGATTATTTGGTTGAAGAAGTTCTGCAACAACAACCGCCAAAGTTGCAATCCTATTTGTTGCAAACGTCAATATTGACGCGCCTGACCGATTCTCTATGCGCGGCCGTCTGTGATTTTGAAAACGCCAGCCCGCCTCATAGCGACGGGCAACAACTTTTGCAGCAGCTTGCAAAATCCAATCTATTCATTGTGCCTCTGGATGATGAACGGCGCTGGTATCGTTATCACCACCTATTTGCTGACCTGCTGCGCTATCGCCTAGAGCAAGAGCAGGCCAGCATTATCCCCGAACTTCATCGTCGAGCCAGCAAATGGCATGAAGAACACGGGTTCATTGACCGAGCGATTCGCCATGCCATCGCAGCAGA
>CAYZLP010000215.1:0-7704 GCA_964478635.1 uncultured Caldilineaceae bacterium | reverse complement strand
ATGGAGAGCATCGCCGTCAGTTTGGCGAATCTGCGGGCTTTGGCGGAGTGATAGAACGCGGATTGGGCGGATCAGGCGGATACCGGCGGATCGATCTGGATGAAAATCCGCGTAGATTCGGTAAATCCGCCCAATCCGCGTTCTGTATCACCGATAGCTGAATGGCTACGGGATTTCTGTCGGGGTTCACGAATCTCCCGGCTTTTTGACGCCCAGGAGAACGACTGCGGCCATCAGGGACATGCCGGAAAGGCTCAAGGGCGCCAGGGGCGGGGCTTCGTCCTCGCCGCCTTCACCATCCTCTCGCCCATTTTCATATCCTTCCTCCTCGTGCGCTTCATCGTCGTCATCCTCTTGACGGGAATAGGCAATGGTCGTGTTTGCCGCAGTTGATTGCGCCATGAGTACAGGCGGAGCGGCTTCACCCTCCAGGCGATCCTCGTTGTGCTGGAATGTACCGACCAGGCCGGTAATGCTCAAAGCCAGGAAGAGGACAGCCAGCCAGTTGCGGACGGCCGGGCCGACAAAGAGCGCAACGCCGGCCATTACCAAGCCGGCCACACTGGCCAACAATCCGACCAGCTGCGTGCCTTCCGTATGACCCTCGAGCAACAGTTCGACGCTCAGCATGAGATAGCTGCCGGCAATTAACACCATGAGCACCACATAGAGATGGCGCGACACAAAACTCTTCAATCCACTCATTGCATAATCCTCATAAAGTTGCGATCCAAACCGGATCAAGCTGAAATACGGCGGAAGTATCAACCATCCCATAAAATCATACGCCCAAATGGAGCGAGCCGAGGTTAAGCGTACAGAACAATCGCGTTAAGGGCCGGTTAAGCCTCTCCCTTCCAGCAGCGCCAGACGCACACCGCCCTGCAATTCATGCGGATTTCACAGGCGCCACTCTTTGGCGGCAGGCCCTTAACCGACCCTTAACCTGATCACAACACGTCGTTCACCGCGGCGACGCCAGTATGTTGCATCCTGCTTTCAGCCGGGCATGCTAGAATGAAGCCATACGCGACATTTACAAGCTCTCGGGGCCCGAAAAGGCGCGTCGTTTTACGGAAAGAAGAAGATGGAAGAGACAATCTTGCTGGCTGACGATGACGAAATGATCGTCGATGCCTTGGGCTATCAACTGCGCCAGGAAGGGTACAACGTGTTGGAAGCCTTCGACGGCGAAGAAGCCCTGCGCCTGGTCCGCAGCGCAAATCCCGATCTGGTGCTGCTCGACGTGATGATGCCCAAGCGTCAGGGCTGGGAGGTGTGCCGGGAAATCCGGCGCGAAAGCACCGTGCCGATTCTCATGCTGACCGCCCGGGGCGAAGAGATGGATCGGGTTCTCGGTCTTGAGCTAGGCGCCGATGACTATATTGTCAAGCCTTTCAGCTTTCGGGAACTCCTGGCGCGCATCCGCGCCAATATGCGCCGCGTCGGCTACGGCCAAGCGGCGGACGAAGGGACGGACGCAGGCAAGCGGACTGTCGAGCGGATCGGTCCGCTTGCAATCGATCGGGCGCGCTACCTCGTCACCCGTGCCGGAACCATAATCAATCTGACCAATCGAGAATTTGATCTGCTCGTTACGCTATTAGATGCCCAGGGCGCCGTCGTCAAACGAGGTGATCTGCTTGACCGCGTCTGGGGTGAAACGTGGATAGGCGATCCGCGCACGCTGGATGTTCATATTCGCTGGCTCCGTGAAAAGTTAGAAGAAACGCCGGCCGAACCGCGCTTCTTGTTGACCGTGCGCGGTGTGGGTTACCGCCTGGTTGCACCCGATGAGATACCCGACGATGAACCATCCGCCTGAACGGATTGCTTCGCCGCCGGGGCGCTGGCCCTGGCAGCGTAGCCTCCTGAACCGCCTCATTTTCACCTATGGCCTCATCTTTCTGGCCATTCTGGCTTTGCTCATGCTCTATGTGGGGAGGGCTGTTTATCGCGTTCAACTCGACCAGATCGAACATGCGCTAGAGGTGGAAGCGTTTCTGGTGGCCAATGCTCTGGAGGATCCGCTGAGCGGATATGCCGCGGAATTCGAAGAATATGAGCGCTACGAACGTGAACACGAGGCCGAAAGCCACGCGGACGACAGCGACGATGATGCGGATGACAGCGACGAGCATGAGACTGAGGACGACAACGATCTAGCCGGAATGAACAACGCGGAACCTGCTGCAAGCAACACCCTCACAGCCCCCACTGCGCTGCGTCTCCAACAGCTTGCCCGGTGGTATGCGCAAGACACGGGTGCCCGTGTCTCGATCCTGGAGATCGGGGGTGACGTCATTGCGGACAGTGCGGTTTCTCCGGCCCAAGTGGGCAACCAGCTCCATCAGATCGAAGTTCAGGCTGCGCTGGCCGGAGAGGAGCAGCACGCCGTCCGCGTCGATCCCCTGACCGGTGAAGAAACGCTCTATGTGGCCGCCCCCATTTGGCAAGGAGATCATCCCCTCGGTGTCGTGCGTTTGGCAGCGACCGTCAGCGAAGTCCGGGCGCCGAGTCGGCGGCTGCTGCGCGATCTGACGCTGGCCTCTTTGCTGGCTTTGGGAGCGGCGGGGCTCACCAGCATCGGCGTCGCGCGACGGATTGCACGGCCGGTGCGGCGCTTGGAAGAGGCTGCATTGGCCGTGAGTGAAGGAAACCTGAACCACTCCGTTCCCGTGGAGACAAGCGATGAACTGGGCGCCCTGGCCGTTGCCTTCAATACAATGACGCGCCGTCTCAGCCGGCTCATGGAACAGCAACGTATGTTCATCGCCAGCGCCAGCCACGAACTGCGGACGCCTCTCACCAACATCAAACTGCGAACTGAAGCCCTCCAATCCATGCATCTCACCGAGGATCCCACCGGCCTTCGCTATCTGGCCGAGATTGACAGCGAAGCCGACCGCTTAGGGCGCATGGCGAATGTGCTGCTCGATCTCTCGCGCTTGGACGTGGGCCACCGCGCCCCCCCGGAAGAAGCCATCGACATTGCGCCCTATTTGCTGGCTTTGGCCCGGGGATCTCGCGTGCGCATGCGTGCGTCCGACTTGACGTTCATTGCCCAAATCCCTGAGACGTTACCGTCTCTGAAAATCTGGCCCCAGGATGTGGAGGAGATCGTAGGCAACCTCCTCGACAATGCGATCAAGTACACGCCTGCGGGCGGCACGGTTATCCTGACGGCCGGTGCGGATGACGATTTTTGCCGCGTCGAAGTGCGCGATACGGGCATCGGCATTCCGCCGGAAGAACTTCCCCTGATCTTCGATCGCTTCTACCGGGTTGACAAGGCCCGCAGTCGCAAAACCGGAAACGGGAGCGCCGGCAGCGGCGCCGGCCTGGGATTGGCAATCGTCAAGACGCTTACCGAGCAGAACGGTGGCCGCATTCATGCGATCCAGCAGGATGACGGCACGAGCTTCATCATCGAATTCCCCATCAGCGGAACCACATAGCGTATCGTTCACCCCCCTGAACAAGTCGGCGTCCTCGATAAAGCTTAGGCTGCTGCCGATGAGCCCTCCCACGGCAGCAGCCAGCACACCGGCAGACCTTGTCGAAGACCGAGTCCATCGCCGGCCGAGCCTGTCGAAGCCAACACCCCGTGAGTTTCACGCCCACTTAAGCCTTCCTTAACACAGTCCTCAAGACGACTTAACCAAAGCGGGCCTCCTCTCAAATACACTTGGCGGGCAGACAAAATTCAAGTGTTATTCAGAGAGGAGATATTCCCATGCTCAAATGGACTTCGACCTTGACGCTCGCGTTGACGGTAGGCTTGCTAGCGCTCTTGCTGGCCTATGGCTTGCCCCAGGGCTGGCGAGGCTCGGCCGAAGCAGCCGTCGTCTCGCCCGCCGCTGCAGTATTGCAGGACGAGGCTGCTCAAACAATTGCGGCCTATCAAGCCCGTGAAGCCCAGATGCAGCCACAGCTAAGTCGGCTAACCGAGACGTTGCAGCAACGTCAGGCGGTTTACGAACAGCAGCTTGCCGAACTGGCGGCGCGTCAGGCGGCGCTGGTTACCGGCTTGGAGCAGACAGAGAACCAAGCCACCGCGTTGGCCGAACAAATTGCGACGCTTCAGGTCGCGCGCAATGAGCGACTGGGCGTCTATCAGACCCAGTTGGATCAAGCGCAGGTAGAATATGACGCCCGCTATGCCACAATGGCCCTGCAGCTGGCCGAAGCTGAGGCTAAGCTCGCCGAAGCGAATGCGGTACTGGGCCGCTAGTCAATGTTTTCGGAATCCCCATCGAGTTACAGCAAGAAAGGACTTTACTGATGAAACGCAGCCACGCCGCCCTCTACGCAGGCATACTCACGGCCATCATTCTAACCGCCGTGGGCTTCATGACCGGTCGCTTTGCGCCTGACGCCGCAGCAGCCGATCTGTCAGGCGAAGAGATCGAGAAGCAGATAGTTTCGGAGACGGGCCTCATGGACGAAACACTGCAGGCATACGCCGAACGAGATGCCGCACTGGCCGCCGAAATTACGCAGACGGAAACGGCGATTCAAACTCTGAACGACAGCCACGCTATGCAAGTGGAACAGGTCCAGGACGAAATCGCGCAACTCTCGACCGAGCTTGATGCAAAGCTCACCGCAATCCGCGGACAGGAGCAGAGCTTGACGGAACTGCAGCAACTCCTGGAACAGGATGCAGCCTTGCAGCAGCAGAAGCTGGCCGAATTGCAGGCGCAGGATGCAGCTTTGGGCAATCAGTTGAATTCGACAATCGGACAATTACAGGCCGCATACGCAGAAATCGCAACCCGCCAAAGCGCCCAGGCCAGCAGCAGTTCGGGCGGCTCCAACAGTTCTTACGAGGATGAAGATGATCATGAAGAACACGAGGAGCAAGAACACGAAGACCATGACGATGATCACGGCGAACATGGCGGCGACGATGATGACGATTAGGACAGATCGGCGGGAATACCCTACGAAAGCCGGTCCATACTGGCAGCATCACGCCTTCCGCGCGATGAATACGAGAATTACGCTCGATCTCTATAGTGACGAAAAAGGCTGGCCTGCCTACGTCGAGAGACTATTCCGACAGAACGAAGCTTGTCTCTCCCGCTTTCGACCGGAAAGTGAACTCAGTCGCCTGAATCGGAATAACCGGAACGACTGTGCCGTCAGTGCAGAGTTCTTCGGCGTCCTGGAGGCAGCCCGCTGGCTATGGGAGGCGACGGGCGGGCTCTTCAATCCGGCCATCCTGCCTGTCCTCGAACGAGCGGGCTATAACCGGAGCTTCGAACAGATTGCAGAAGGGATTGGAATCGAAACGCTTCACCACGCACAACCCCAAGATGTTTTGCACGTAGCGTTCCCGTCCGCGGCCCCCTTCGACCTCAACCGCAACCGCCGCTCAATCCGACGTTCTGCCGGGACGCAACTAGACCTGGGCGGCATAGGCAAGGGCTGGACTGTCGACAGGGCAGCCGACGGCTTGCAGCGGGCAGGGCCCTTCCTTCTCAATGCCGGCGGCGATCTGTACGCCCACGGCTATCAGGACGACACAGAGCGGGGTTGGTCTATCGCAATCGAAGATCCCCGGAGCCCGGACCGTTCCGTACTCCAAATTCGTCTGGCAAACCGGGCGTTGGCCACCTCCTCCATCGCTCGCCGGCGTTGGGTACAAGCCGGCAGCATGCAGCACCATATCATCGACCCGCGGATAGGAAGGCCCGCCCAGACCGATTGTCTGTCGGTTACGGTCATTGCGGCTCGAACAACGATCGCTGAAGCGCATGCCAAAGTAGCGCTAATCCTCGGCGTCACCGAGGGTTTGGCGCACCTCGACCGATTGCCCGATGTGGAAGGTGTGATGGTTGACGAACGCGGTGAGCTTGCCTGGACACGCGGCTTCGCCTCGTTCATCGATGAAGAGAGTACGCAGGTCACCACCGCAAAATAAGTCTAACTTTTTGAAAAAGTCAGACTTCTGCGTCAGCCACAGAACGCCTTTCCGTATTGAAAGCACGAACATCATCCTGGAGATTCATTCATGCCAGTTTCAACACAAGCGCGGCGAATCCGGCGTGTGAAACCGCCAAAGCTGGATCGACATGGCAAGACTACAATCTCGGCCCTTTCTCTGCTTGCCCTGATCGGCGGCTGGAATGTTATCGGCCACATGGAAGCTGCGGCGGAAGATACGACCCCAACCGCCAAACCAAACGCGGCCTATATTTTGACCCCCACACCATCCCCCTGGCCGACGGTTCCAGTGCCATCCGTTGCGCCGCTGTCTACCTTGCCCCCGGCCGGAAATGTCAGCGAATTGACCGAGTTTGCAGGCAGTGCGGACACGATTTCAGCGGCTTTCACGTTGCCGGTCGCGCCGGCTGTGGCGCCTCTGCCGGCCTTTGAGCCACTGCCAGCGATTCCAGCCATGCCTGTTGCACCCTCAAACAGCGGCGGCAGTCGGAACAGTGGCGGCGGCAGCCACAGAAGCGGCGGATCGTAAACAGTTGACATGCCAAGCAGCAAGCAACTGTATCGACTTACGGACAAACTACACGAGGAAGCGTATCACCATGACCACGCAAGCAGCTGTCAAGCGCAGTTTGATATTGGACACTCTTTGGATTGCCGGCGGGGTTGCGGCCGGCAGCGCAATTGCCATTCTCGGCTACCGGGCAGCCCAATTGGGCGTCGCTTCCCTGCTGCATGGTAGCTTCAACCAGGAAGCTACCGTGATGGGCCTTCCCCTGACGGCGGATACGCCGGCCTACTGGTATTTGGCCCGAGCAGGCGGACTGCTCGCCTATCTGCTGCTCTGGGCCGCGACCTGTTGGGGCATCATCATGAGCAGCAAGGCGGCACGGATGGTCCTGCCGTCCGCGCTCGTCTACAGCCTCCACGAATTTCTGCCGCTCCTGGCTCTACTCTTCACCGGTATTCACGCTTTGGCGCTGCTGGGCGACAGCTATTTCGACTTCTCAATAGGAAATATCGTTTTTCCCTTCACCGGACCCTATCGACCCGGTTGGACAGGGTTGGGTACCGTAGCGACCTACCTGAGCATCGCCCTGGTTGCCAGTTTCTATGTACGTCGCCAGATTGGCCGGCGCACTTGGCGCCTTTTCCACTATGCCAGCTACTTCGCTTTCGCGCTGGCCATGATCCATGGAATCATGACGGGATCGGACAGCAGCGCCCCTGCAATTCAGCTCATGTACTTCGCCACCGGCGGCGCCCTGCTCTTCCTAACCTACTTCCGGATTTTGACCGTGGCCGACGCCAAAAAGAAAACGACCTGAGAGCGACAGCGTGTCGCTCTCAGGTCCCGGTCAAACCGTTCCGCAGTGGCCCGAGAATCAGTTCAACTCCACCCGCTTCAAACGCAGCGCGTTGGTGACCACGCTGATGCTGCTGAAGGCCATGGCCCCGGCCGCCAGGATGGGGCTGAGCTGGCGCAGGAAGTCGGGCGCCCACGCAAAGGGCGCCAAGACGCCGGCCGCCACCGGAATGAGGGCGACATTGTAGCCGAGAGCCCAGACCAGACTCTGGTAAATGTTGCGCATGGTGGCATGGGACAGCTCGATTGCCTGGGGCACACTGCGCAGATCGCCCCGCATGAGCGTCACGTCGGCCGTCTCCATGGCCACGTCCGCGCCGGTGCCGATGGCCATGCCCACGTCGGCCTGGGCCAGGGCCGGGGCGTCGTTGATGCCGTCGCCCACCATG
>CAYZLP010000214.1:0-7727 GCA_964478635.1 uncultured Caldilineaceae bacterium | reverse complement strand
GGCTACATCCTGCATGACGCGCACCGACCGGTTCACCTGGAAGGGATCGTGGGAGACGCCGGTCGGCACGGTCAGCTCCAGCGCTGCGTCTGCCGTCCCGGTGCCGACCATTGCGACCCTGCCATCATCCAAGGGATTCACGAAGGTCCAGCGACTCGTATCCAAATTGGCCCGGTTGAAGTCATCCGACACCACACCGGCATCTACGGCCGCAGCTGTGACGGGGGCGGCTTCACCCGGCGCAGAGGAAAAGGGATCGGGCACGGAGAGGTCATCGTCGCCATAACCGGCATCCACTTTTTCAGACCAGTAGGATCCCCAGTCATCTACCGGATCACCTGGCTCCTGGGTGACGGGCGCGGCCGCCACGGTTCCGGGCGCCACAACCCCCAATAATAACGCGAGCGTTAATATCCAGGAGAGCGCCTTACGACTTGAACTAGCTACAATCATGATCAGTCCTTTCAGCAATACGATGCTGCACTGGGCCGGCTCTGCCGATGCAGAGCCTTGTGCTGTCTTTTCGCCGTCGGAAACTTTTTTCCACGACACAGAAATCTGCAAAAATCTATTGACACATCAGATAACGATGTTTACCGAAGGCCACAATACTCCTTTGTTTTCACGACGCCAACCGCCCAAACCAGACGTTCGTTCCATCCAGGATCGTCGGGCCGGAGCTTGACTGTAATCCAATGCGTCGGTACGCAAAAACACACGATACACCAGGCACAGAAGATACGGGAAATCGACCGGCGTCTACGGTTTACTTATTTGCGGCAAGAAGACTTGATGCAGGATCGAGTCACCGGCGTCGCATACGGCCGTAATATTTCGATCGCCGGCCACCGTGAAGGTGACGGGATTGAGAGCCCCACTCAGGTCGCCCTCCCACCGCACGAACCGCCAGCCAGCAGACGGCGTCACGCGGGCCGTGACCTCTGCGCCCGGCAGATAGCCATTGGCAGACGCCGGTTCGAGGGAGACCGTACAGCCGTCGGTCGACTGGCCGCCGGTGTCGACGGTCTGCACCGCGACACGATAGCGACCCTGGGCGAAGACGGCCCCAAGCGTCTCATCACCGTCAACCAGCAAAGTCGTCGGATTACTCTCGCCTGTGAGGCTGCCTTCCCAGCGAATGAAGGACCAGCCTGATTGGGCAACCGCCTCTACAGCGACCGTTTCACCATCGAAATAGCCCTCGGCATGGGTAGGCGGCGCCACGGTGACGGACCCTCCTTCAGTCGGGACAACTTCAATCCGGTACGGCCCCTGCAGAAAAGCGGCGGTGACCGCCATATCTCCGTCCACCACGAGCGTCACTGGATTGTCAGTACTCTCCACTGCGCCCGACCAGCCCACGAAGAAGGAGCCCGGATCCGCCGTAGCCGTCAATTCCACACTCTCCCCATAGACATAGCCGGACGGATCGGACGGATCATCGAGCTCCACGTCGCCACTGCCGGTAGTCGTGACGGTTATCTCGTAGTAAGCCGGCACAAAGACCGCCGACACGGTTTGATCGCGCGTCATCGTCAGCGTTTCCGGATTGTCCTCGCCCGCCACATCCCCTTCCCAGCGGACAAAGCGCCAGCCGACAGCCGGCGTTGCCGTAAGCTCCACCACTTCGCCGTACGCGTAACCATCCGGATGGGCGGGCGGGCTAAACGTAACCTCGGAGCCGCCTGCCGGGTTGCCCGATTCATCCACTGCCTGGAGATCCAACGTATAATATTCCCGGTCAAACTGCGCCGTCAGCTGCGCATCGCGACCAAACGAAACCTCAATGTCCGGCTGTTGGGTATTGACCGCACCGCTATAACCAACGAAACGAGAGCCGGGAGCAGCCCGAGCGGACAGATTCACCGGATTGCCGCAGACCGGCTCGCGCAAAACCGTCCCCTGACCGGAGCCCGTCAGGACAATGGGGAGAACATTCGCCTGGGCATCCTCAGGTGAGATCGGTTCGGCGCTGTTGAAGAAATAGTCCACCACGGCGGTAAAGGGCGGCGCACTGCCGGCATTGCCCGCAAAGACGCCGACGGCCGAAACGTTCAAGCCGTGGAAGAACGCGGTCTGAGCGTTGGCGACCCAGTTGCTGCCGTCCAGCGAATAGGCGGCCTGCCAATTGAGACCGCTGCGGGTCAAGCGCAAGTAAATCGGACCGTCAACGGGACCTGCTGCAATCTGCTGGTTGACGGCAATTTGGGGAACATTGCTGGTGGCGCGTACCGCAACCAGGAGGGTACGCGTACCGTCATACTGCACATTCAACCGCACCCAGTTACCGGCATTTCCTTTGACCAAGATCCCCTGCAGTTGAATGGGCAGATCCACGACGGACGTGAATTTGACCTCCGTCGTAAAATCGGTGTTGTTGGCAACCTGGAGCAGATTCGGCGCCTGAATACCGCTCGTCCAGATGTCGTGGGTTACCCCTGCGGGTACGGCGATCTCTATCTGATCGCCATCCAGCCCATAATTAGAGGGGCTGATTGCCGCTTGGGGATCTGCGAAGCTCCAGAGCTGGGTATTCAATGTACAGCGATTGAAGTCATCGGAAACAATGATAGACGGCTCTACGGGCCCGCCGCCTGAATATTCCACGACCCCAAGGGCGTGGCTGACGTTCCGGTAGGCAGAGCGGACCAGGGCAGCCACATCGGCAAAGTCGGTACGGTCCGTCAGGCCAAAGGTAAAGCGATTGGGCGTCGCCGTCAGCTCAGGCGTGTTGAAGTTACGCCCCATACCCAGAACCGTCATGGGATCATCGGTGCTGACGCCAAGCATGCGATAGGAATCGACTTTCGAGTCGTCCTGGTGACTTGCCACGAAGAGTGAACGACCGCTCTGCCCGGCGTCGGGATCGAGGAAATAGACCCATTCTTCAGACCAGGCAGTGTTCTCGCCGTTGCACATGGTCGGGAGCGGGTCGACGCTTTCGGCATCGCGACACCAACTACGGTTGAATTGACGGGTCGAACCATCGGAACGGATGACGGAATCGCTGCTGGTCAGCGCCCCGCCTGGCACGCCCTCGTAGAGGAACCAATAGGGGACATTGGCCGGCATCTTGAGAACCGTCAAGCGGGCATAGTTGGGAAAGATATCCCAGATGACTTCCCGTTGGCCGTCCGGCGTATATGAGCGAAAAGACGCGCGCAACGGCCCGGTTGACAACACCTCAGTGACGATACCCGTGTGACCGGGATGGAAGTAACCGCCGGCGCTTGGGGGCAGAAGATTGGGCACGCCCCGATATTCGCCCCGGTGTTGAGCCGCCGTGCTATAGTCGATCCAATCCACGCCGTTCAGATCATTGAGGCTTGAGAAACCGCCGCCGACAAGGTGGTAGAAATAGGCGCCGGTCAACGTCTCGATCTTCAAACTATTCTGCCCCTCATCGACGATCGGCTGGTTCCCGTTTTGCCACTGCGAGAGGGTCACCTGAGAGGAGAAGGCAGGCGGCGCAAAGCCTTGATCCCCGACGTCGAAATAGAGTTGAAAGTAGCGATTTTGCCCGGCCGCCGTATTGCCGTCCAGCAAGAAAATCAGCGTGCCGACCGCCTTTGACGCGCTGTCATAGTCGGCAGCAGGATCGAACTGGAAGGGCGCATTCGAATTGAGGGAGGAGCCATCTTGGTCTACCTCGATGAGCCGCATGGAGTCTCGATCAAAGGGCTGCGTAACGCCTGCGCCTCCCAAGACAGTCGTGAAATTGACGGAGATCTCGACGGGCTTGTCCGTGTGATTAACGCCCGTTGCGGAAACGACGATCTGGATGCGGTAATCTCGTCCGCTATCCAGCCATGGCGTGTCAACGCTCAAAGGCTCCTGGGCAAGGGCCGCGTGCGGAGCCAACAGCAACAGAACGAACGACAGCAGAACCGCCCAACCGTGCGCCACGGCCATAAACGCACCTGACAATTGACCGAGAAGCGCAATCGACGAGCGAAAGGGTGTAGCCATAGGCCTCCTTGAAGCCAATTAGGCAATGGGACAAGATAGCAAGATAGTCAGGCAAACCAAACCACAAGCACAACGAAACCATGACGTTCGTCGGTCGGGGCATCTCTGCCCGGCAGCGACCGATGTTGGGCAAGGATGCCCCGACCGACGAAAATTGTGTCTCGTACTGTCTTTGGTTTACTACAGGCGCCCCCCCCTCGGCAGCGGGTTGGGGGGCATAGGCAATCACGCGCATGCACTCATGGCGTTGGCCGTTTAGTTCCGAATGACGGGCAAGTAGATCGATGTCGGCAGCTCACCTAACGCAAACCGCGCCTGCACCGTCTTGTCGGCATCCATGACCAAGGTGATGGTAATCAGATCACGCTCGGCGGGTGGAACATCGCCTGACCACCCCGCAAACTTCCAGCCCGAGTCAGGCACTGCCGTCAACGTCACCTCTTCACCATCGAGGAAGCGGTTTCCGTCCGGTCTCGTCTCCACGGAGCCATTGCCCTCGACGATTCCGATCGTCAGCGTCCACGAGTTTTCGGCATAGATTGCGCGGAACGCAGTGTTGCCGCGGACCTTGAATTGGGCTGTCGCGGTCGGTTCGGAGATTCGTTCGGCATCCCCCGTCCACTCCCAGCGTAGGAACATACGCCCATCAGCGCTTTCCGGTGTGGTCAACGTAACGACTTCATCATAGATGTAGCCCGCCGGATCACTCGCCGGGCTGACCGTGGGCGCAATGCCGGGCAGAGCATTCCCGTCGGCATCGACGGCAGTGGCCGAGACCGTGTACCGTTCCCGGGCAAACGTCGCCTGAACCGTCACGTCCTCCGTCATGGGGAACGAGACTTCAAGTTCAGTCCCTAATTCATTGCTCCAGCCGACAAAGCGCCAGCCGGGCGCCGGAACTGCGGACAAGGTTGCGACCTCACCTGGGGCGTAGCCGCGGGGATCCGCCGGCGGGCTTACCGTTACGCCGTTCACGTCGAGGGCCGCACCCGCCTCATCTACGACGGCAACGTCCAGTGCATAGCGGCGCAGATAGTTGGCGGTGACGTTCACATTGCCGGTGAAGGTCACCGTCTCCACCCGGTTGGCACCCGTCAAGTCCCCGCTCCAGCCGTTGAAATACCAACCGCCGGCATCACTTGCCGTCAAAGTGGCCGTTTCATTGTGGAGATACCCTTCCTGAGACAGGGGCGGTGTCACAGCCACAAGAGCGGCCGGATCGGAGGCCGACGCGCCCGTCTCATCGATTACGTTCAGGGTCAGTTCATAATGATTCTGCAAGAAGACTGCTGTGATGCTATCCGAGCGCAAGAATTGCTCGATCAACGGATTTTCCTCTGCTGTGCGCGGCTGGTCGGGCTGATCCGCCGCCACGATCTGCCATTCACCCAAACGCCAGCCGGGCACGGGTTCGGCCGTAAGCTTTAGGGGCGTGCCGCAGAGCGGATCGTCGCCGGTGGATTCGGCCGGCCCGCCGGTGACCGCGCCCACTCCGTTAGGCGTCGTCGCCACGGTCAACTCGCTGAAGTAGGTCGCGAAGCCATCTTCGGGCTCAATGGGCGCGTCCGTACGGAAGAAGTAATCGACGATGGATGTGTAAGCAGGCGCGTTGCTGCCGGCATTGCCGGCAAAGAGGCCGACTGCGCTCACTTCGAGGCTGCGGCTAAGCGAACCGCCATTCTGCCAGTCGAATCCATCAAACGAATAGAGCAATTGCCACGTGACGCCGGAGCGTATCAAACGCATGTAGATTGGCTGATTGACCGGCGTAATGCCCAGGGTTCGGTTGAACTTAACCGAGGGGCTGCCGTTATTGAAATCGACGCCAAGCACCTTCACTTGGCCACCTTCGGCCTGTACGTTGAAGCGCAAGAAATCATCGGCATCCTGCTCCACAAGCAATCCCTGAAGCTGGACGCCTTGGGTAACCGATGTCAGGAACTTCACATCCACCGAAAAGTCGACATTATTGGCCGCTTGCATGATGCGCGGCGCAAAGTTTCCGCCAGTCCAGACGTCGTGCGATTGGCCGCCCGGCACATCGATCCGGAGTTCGGAGCCATCGGCTGACAACGTAGCGTCATTGCGCGGATTGATGTAAGTCCAGATCTCAGTGTCCAGAGTACAGCGATTGAAATCGTCCGACTGAAGGATCGAAACAGCGTCCTGGGGACAAAGCGCCTCGGCGGCCGTCGACTCGTTGCCGTAGATATCGATGGCCGTCACTTGGTAGCGGGTTTCGGGGAACGCGCTCAGCCCGGTCAACGCTACGGATTGGAGAAGGGCTGCATTGGCGGCGTTCGCCACGCTGCTCAAATCGTTTGCGGGACCGAAGTTGACCCGCCCCGTTGCCAACTCATTCGTCTTCCATGAGACAGTGGCCTCGTCGTTACTGCTGCGCACGCAGGTCAGGTTCGAAATGACAGGACCCTGGCCATCCACATTGAACGAGTAGCTGTCGACAAGACGGTTGCCGCTACCATCTTGAACATCGATCGCCACGGTAATCGGGCGGTCGCGCGGCAGCGGCGCGGACGGCGTGTAGCGTAGTCGGTAGTTGTACCGATCTCCCGTCACCTCGGGTGACACGACGGCTCCGTCGACACGCATCTCCAGCGTGTTGAGGTTCACGCCGGACTGGGAATCGTAGAGCTGCAACTCAACTGTGACGCCCGGGTTTTGCAGCTGTGCGTTGCGTGCGGGCGCTTCCCGATGAATCCAGGGGGCAGTCGAATCAGAGCCGGCCGCACTTGTACGGCGGAGAACAATCATAGGGCCGGGCGCCTCAATGAACTGGCCAAATCCGCCTGTATAGCTGTAGGTAATCTTATTCTGACCGGCCTGAAGCTGCCCCACATTGATCGAACGGATGGACAGGGCCCAGTCATCTTCACCCGTCTCAAACGCGCGGAAGGCGGAGCCGCTGTTGAGGGCAATCCGGGGCGTGCGCCAGAAGGAGCCCAGGAGGTAGGCTTGGTCATAGGTGTTGACATCCGGAGGCAAGTCGATGAAGCGCTCCACGACATCGGGATACTGCCCATCGTGGTGGAGCACGGCATCCTGAAAGTTGGGGATCAGGAAGGTCGTCACCGCTTTGGTACGCTGGAGGTCGAATTCGGCCGACACGCCCCCGGCTGCGTCGCGTACCAACTCGCCGTCATCATTGTTATCGACCTTGTTATCGTCATTGACATCAATGTCGATATCGACGGCGCGCAGCTTGAAGCGCACGCCGCTTTGTCCGGCCACATAGGGAATGTTCCAGTCCAGCGAATAGGGCGAAGAGCCGGTCGTAGGAATGGTGCCTACGTGGTCGATGGTGCCGAAAAGGCCGGTTTCGGGATTACCGGGACAGCGTCCGCCGGCGCCGCCCTGCTGGCAGTTGTTGCGCGTCCGGTTGTGCCAATCGCGAAAGATTCCGTCGTTGTCCTCGTCATATCCCTCGTAAAAGGCATATACCTCCACAAAATCGGTATTACCCGAGACGTTGTCCACTGTAACCGTGACCCGGTCGCCGTCAATATTCAGCGCGCCCCCCTGGTCGGCCGGAAGCGAAGTCGCACCGGCAGCGATGGAGGCAAGGCGTGCGCTGGGCGCGGCTACGCCGGAGAGAATCGGTGCGCCTTCATTGTAGTAGAGGCGGAAACCGATGTCGTGAATGTGGTAGCGGTTGGTCCCCTTCCAGACGCGGATCGTATTGTCGCCCGGCTGAAAATCCGCTTTGTTCAACTCCATTACCAGCGGGGTCCGGCTCCAGG
>CAYZLP010000213.1:0-7748 GCA_964478635.1 uncultured Caldilineaceae bacterium | reverse complement strand
ACCAGGTTGCCCGTCACCGGCGGGGATGCGCTTGAGTTGGGAGAGGTGCGCGTGGTCCTGCCGGTCGAGTCCCCACCGCTGGAAATTGTAGATATGAAAGAGCGGATCAACCAACGGTTGGGGCCCGTAACCCTGGTCGGCTACGACCAACATAAGCTGGGCTACGCCCATGCGCCGGACACGCCGCTTGTACCCGGCGATCTGGTCGAGCTCGTGTTCTACTGGCAAGCGCCCGATCCGCTGCCGGTGGATTGGCCGCCGGCCCAAACATTCACCTTGACCCTTGGCGATCAGCAATTGGTGAGCCCGCTGGCCAGTTCGACCCTACCGACACTTGAGTGGCAAGCGGATCAATTGGTACGCACCATCGTCCAGCTTCCCTATGACGGTAGCGCCGCCCATGCGCTCCTGCAAGTTGGTGATGCAACGCTGAAGCTGAAGCGGCTTCCTGCAGGGGATGCACCGGAATAGACCTTGATATCTCTCCCTGTCCTACGCCTTTCGCCTTAAAGACCTGAAAAACAACCCCTTTGACGGACAACCGGCAAGGTGCTAAACTACATGAAGCGCAACACGCCGCCCCGCAGCTCCATTTGAGCCTGTACGCAGAGAATTGAAGAGTATCCCACCGGCGCCATGCAGGAATCGGCCATCTGGCATACCTGCAAAGACGGGAAACCTGCAACGACAGGTTCGCGTTTCGCATGCAAGTGTTACCATTCGCGTTTTCGATGCGTTAGCAGACCCCAATTCCGCTCCCAACACGTATCCAGCTCGCGCGCGCAATTACAAAGGAGATTTGTACAAGGGGAGGTAAGTAGATGGCGGAGGAACGGTGTCCTTATTGCGGTAATGACAAGTTTGAGACGGAAACTGCACTCCAGGCCCCGCGTTCAGACGCGCATATCGGCCGCTGGCGCATCGGATGCGGCTATGCGCTATTCATCGTGGTTGCCTTGATCGGTGTAGTCAGCCTCATTGCACGGACCCTGTGGCTGGACGGGTCACTAGAGACCCCGGTCAATTGGATTGCCCTGGCGGCCTTTGCATTCGCCGCATTTCTGCTGTTCGGTACGGTCTACCTTTCGGGCTGGTATCCCATGAACCGCCATACCTGTCGGAAATGTGGGCTCTCGTGGCTCACAGAGATTGAAGAATCACAGAGCGGCTCTCCCCCTATCCAACAGCAATCGCAATAGCGGTCCGGCGGAGTGAGATGTTCATGCATCGCAGTCAGCGAGCGGAATTTCGACCGATCATAGCAAAAACCTAGCCAGTTGACCAGGCAGATACCCGTCACAATCACGGTGTGTGATGTTGTAGTATGCGCTATCCTCACAATGGGCGAGAAGCTGCCCTGCGCATTTGCCGCCCGCGGTATGCGCGAATGTGTTTGATTCCCCCGTGCTTGAGCACGAAAGATTGAGAACCCATAGTGGCGCCACGTGTGAATTGACGCCGCTGCCATACCGATAGGACTCAGTGGTATGCGCCACTTGCGTCATAAACTGACCATCATAGCCGGGTTCATCGCCTTGGCCATGCTGTTCTGCCTCGCGCTGGCAACCGCCGGCGCGTCGACAGTTCGCGCCCAGGAAACGGGTGACTCCGCCTGTCGCGGCTGTCACGGTGACAATGAGCGCACGCTCACCCTTCCGTCCGGTGAGGAACTGCCCCTGCTAGTCCATCTGGCGGATTTCGATGCTTCGGCCCACGGCCTGGCGCCGGAGGCCAGCTGCACAACTTGTCATGATGCAAAGGCCTATCGCTATCCGCACCGGGAGCTTCCCGTTTCCATCACTACGCTGGCGGAATATGAGGCTGCTGCGGCCGAAACCTGCGTAGATTGTCATTACGGCCACGAACCATTTCATGCCGATCTGCCGCCGGAAGCGGTCGCACCCAGCTGTATCGATTGCCACGGCAGCCACGACATCGCCCCCTTTGACCAGATGTTGGAGACGATGCCGGCCAACTGCCTGACGTGCCACACGGACCAGACAACCGACTGGGTGCATACGCTCTTTGCCCCGCGGGAGGGTTTTGGGATTGGGGAAGCGGACTATGCGGGCAGCGTCCGCTGTCTCGGCTGTCATGAGGATCTCTACCTCGGCTGGCAGGAAACCCATCACGCCCTGTCGATTCAAAATGCAGTCGAGAACCCCGACGCCGTCATCGGGGAGTTTGCCCTGGAGACGCCGGAACGACCGTTTGAGTTGGCCGACGTGGTCTACACCATCGGCGGCATTCGCCAGCAGAAATACATTACCCATACGGTCGAAAGCGGCTTCTTCGTGCTACCCAGCCAGTGGAACAGGGCAACCGAGGAGTGGGCCTCCTATCATCCTGAAGACTGGGACCAGGCCGACTGGCGGGAAACCTGCGCCGGCTGCCACGTGACCGGCCTGAATACGGAGACTTGGGAATTCAAGGAGTTCGGCATCGGCTGTGAGAGCTGTCACGGCCCCGGCCTGGCGCACTCCAAGAATCCTGAGGAGGTCAAGCCCTTCGCCGAAGTGGACGACCAGGTCTGCGGTGCCTGCCATAGCCGGGGCGAATCACCCGATGGCTTGCCCTATCCCGCGACTTATCGACCAGGGGATACCCTGCTCGATCATTTCACCTTCACAACCGATCCCGAGCATTTTTGGCCGGATGGTTCCTCCCGGACTCACAACCAGCAGTACATCGATTGGCATCTGGGCAATCCCATGGCGCTTGACCCGTCGGTCAGCTGTATTTCCTGCCATACCGTCCACGGACCGGGCGAAGGGCCTGCCCAATTAACTCAGCCACAGAACGAGGTCTGCCTTCAGTGCCACAACGACAAGCGCAAGCTGATTCAGCATATGCCCTATCATGAGGTGGCCAGTCAGTCATACGACTTCGTCTGTGCAGACTGCCACATGCCCAAAATCGCCACCAGCGCCATCGAATTCGACAGTCGTAGCCATGCTTTCTTCCAGCCAAACCCACAGGGAAGCCTCGATCACGGCGGCGTCGATGTGATGCCCAATTCCTGTAACCTATGTCACTCGGACTATGGCGAAGATCCGGCATGGGCGCTGCAGACAATCGAGTATAGCGGCGTTCTCGAAGCGCAGGCATCGGACGGCTTCGGCCCTGGTCCAACGCCGACCTCACCGCCGCCGCCAACGCCGCTGCCCTCTGTGGGAGAGCCGGTGGAAGGCGCAGAGGTAGAGGCGCCCGTCGGGCTGCGGGCGGCGGTATTTTCCATCATCGGCGTGGGGGTTCTGCTCGCCCTGTTGTTAATCTATGGCGCGACACGTCACTACATGCGCACAAGGAGTCAGCGCAATGTTTAAGCAATTTGGCCGCTTCTTTTCTCCGGGAGCCAATTCACCGCTCTGGATCCGGATCATGCCCTATGCCACCCTGGCCTTTGCCGCGGTGGTGGCCTTTGGCATTGCCGGCGCCGGCTGGGAATACACCAACAGTTCCGAGTTCTGCGGCACCACTTGCCACACAATGCCCCCCCAGTATCTCTCGTACCTGCACTCGCCTCACGCCAATGTGAAGTGCGTGGAGTGCCACATTGGCCGGGCAACCATCGCCACGCAATTCACGCGCAAGGCGCACGACATCAGTCACGTAGTCAAGTTCATCGGCGCGGACTACGAGACGCCCATCTATATCAAATCACTGCGTCCCGCCGAGGAAGTCTGCGAGAAGTGCCATAATCCGTCCTCCTTCTCCAACGATAGTATTGAACAGATCCGCACTTTTGACGCCGAGAAGAACAACGAAGAGTCCCTCGTCAATCTGGCGTTTCGCATCGGCGGCGGCACCCACCGTGAAGGTCGGGGCAAGGGCATCCATTGGCACATCGAGAACGATGTCGAATACATTGCTACGGATGATCCGAACCTTCAGCAGGAGATCCCCTGGGTCCGCGTAACCTATGCCGATACGGGCGAGGTGGAAGAGTTTGTGGACGTGGAAGCCGATCTCCCTGCCGATTTTGTCGAGCACAACGCGGACAAAATCCGCACAATGGACTGCGTAAGCTGTCACAATCGGGTTTCCCACATCTTCCCCACGCCAGATGAGGCGCTGAATGACGCAATGGATCGGGGGGTCATCGACCCATCCATCCCCTACTTCAAACAAAACGCCCTGGCTATCATGGAGCGTCAGTACCCGAACATGGACGAGGCGCAGCACGCGATTCAGGGTCTCTCCGGATACTATCAAGTCAACTGGCCCGATTATTACGAAGACAACGTCGACAAGGTTGACGCGGCCGTCGACGAAATGCTGGCTCTCTATGAGCGAATGGTCTTCCCCACCATGGACGCCAGTTGGACGTCGCACCCGGACAATTTGGGGCATAAGGAATGGGCCGGCTGCTTCCGCTGCCATGACGGCAAGCACATCAACGAAGCGCAGGAGAGCATACGCATCGAGTGCAACCTCTGCCATTCGATCCCGGAAACCAGTCCGCTGGACGGCTCTACGCCTGTTGTGAAAATCCAGGACGCCTATGAACCGGAATCCCATATCGACAGCAACTGGACGTCGCGCCATCGTTTTGAATTCGACGGCACCTGCCAGGGCTGCCACGACGTGTCGAATCCGGGCGGATCGGACGACTCCAGCTTCTGCGCCAACAGCTCGTGCCATGCCACCGACTGGGAGCACGCCGGGCTGGATGCCATGCGCATCATCGAACTCACGAACGTACTGGACGGCACCCTGCCAACCTATCCGGAAGCGCCCTTGACCTGGGATGATCTGATTGGACCGATCCTGGAAGCGCGTTGCGTTGCGTGCCACGGCGGCACGGCCGGCCTTTACCTCGATAGCTACGAAGGCGTCATGGCCGGCGGCAATCTGGGCCCCGCCATTGTGCCCGGTGATGCCGAAAGTAGCGCCCTGGTGCAACTCCAGCGCGAAGGACATCCCAACAGCCTGGCGCCCCGGGAACTGGAATGGGTCATCGAATGGATCGATGCCGGCGCCCCAGAGAGCGAAGCGCCGGCGCCTCAGGCGGCGGTAGGAACGACGACCACCAATCAATAAGATCTTGAACCTGCGCAGGCTGGAGGCGGTCGAGCAGCCGTCGCAAACGGCCAGAAACGGCAGCCGCGATGAGATTTTATTATTGTGTTGAATTTCACACATTTTTCTGCTATGATTGGGGACAACATTACCTGCCTCACAAAACAGCGTATCGTCTTCTATGCATTTTCGTTCACGGTTGTCATCTGTTTTCCAGGAGTTCAGCGCTACTGGTGGTGAACTTGTGGCGAACAGTTTAGGGTCATTCCTTTTGTCAGTTGTCTAGACGACCTATGGAAAGGAGCAGGACGGAAAAGGATTTCTTATCTCAGTTGTACCCATTGGTTTGTTGTAGTCACATCTATCTCTCCAATCCGTACCTTTCTCCCGGGAGGAGGACATTATGCGGAGAAGCATGTGGCTCGCGGTCATTCTGACTGCATTCCTCTGCTTAGTATCGGTTCAAATGGTATCCGCGGCTCCGCCAGCTCAGGATGCCGAACCGGTCGACGTCGAAGTGCCGTTCCTGATGGAATGGATGGGTTCGGGTCATGCCGATGCCGAGGCGGAAGCCTTCCGGCATTGGGATGAAGATGATCCGGCCGAAGTTCCGCAGAACTGCGCAAAATGTCACAGTGAGGGAGGCCATCTGGACTTCCTGGGCGTTGACGGCACCGAAGCCGGTGTAGTCGACAACCCGGCGTCAATCGACACCACTGTGAGCTGCGTAACCTGCCACAACGACGTCAACCTGCACAAAGACAGCGTTGTCATGCCGTCCGGTATTGAGCTCACCGATCTCGGCAGTGAAGCACGCTGTATGGAATGTCATCAAGGACGCGAGTCAACCGTAAGCGTTAACCAGTTCATCGAAGAAGTTGGGCTGGAAGACGAGGACA
The DNA here is from genome assembly GCA_964478635.1 of uncultured Caldilineaceae bacterium. Taxonomy (GTDB): domain Bacteria; phylum Chloroflexota; class Anaerolineae; order Caldilineales; family Caldilineaceae; genus JAGRCP01. The sequence goes on along the minus strand of CAYZLP010000213.1, from coordinate 1,827 downwards.
CCGTTAGCGAGGACCTGCGCTTCCGGAATATTCACTACTACGCCGCGGCAGCCACCAAGTATGGTACGCTGGCCAAGGGCGGGTATGAATATGAAGGCATGTCCTATGACGGCAATTTCGTTCACGTAGAGCCGTTCGACACCTGCGTCGAGTGCCACAATTCCCATACCCTGGAATTGGAACTTGAAGCATGCGCCACGTGCCATGAAGGTGTTGCTGCGGCCGAAGATCTCCATGAAGTACGCATGGCCGGCTCCACAGTCGACTATGACGGCGATGGAGATATCGAAGAAGGCATCTACTACGAGCTCGATGGACTTCGAGAACTGCTGAATCAGGCCATCCAAGCGTACGCCAATGAAGTATCCGGCACACCCATCTCCTATAGCTCCGACAGCTATCCGTATTTCTTCGTGGATGCGAATGGCGACGGCGAGTTCGACGAGGGCGATGTCGACGGCTACAATGCCTGGACGCCGCGCCTGCTGAAGGCGGCCTACAACTATCAGACCTCGAAGAAAGACCCCGGTTCCTACGCACATGGCGGCAAGTACATCATTCAGCTCATGCATGATTCAATCATGGATCTGAATCAGGCCATTGCGGAACCCGTGGATCTGAGCCAAGCCCATCGCATCGACGCCGGTCACTTTGCCGGCTCCGAAGAAGCGTTCCGGCATTGGGATGAAGAGGGCGTCGTGCCCGGTTCGTGTGCGAAATGCCACACGGCCGGCGGTCTGCCCATGTTCATCAGTGAAGGTGTCAACATCTCACAGACGCCGTCCAACGGCTTCCAGTGTAGCACCTGCCACAACGATCTCCAGGAGTACACGCTCTACGAGGTTGCCGACGTTACTTTCCCGAGCGGTCTGACCGTTTCGGCGGAAGAACCTGCCAACAACATCTGCATGACCTGTCATCAGGGTCGTGAGTCGACGATCAGCGTCAATGCCCTCATCGGCGACGCTGCCGACGACGAAGTCTCGGATGCACTCCGCTTCCTGAACATTCACTACTTCGCAGCCGGGGCCACGCGCTTCGGCACGGAAGCCAAGGGAGCATATGAGTACGATGGCAAGGAATACGCCGGCCTCTTCGACCATGCCAACGTCAACAGCTGCACCGACTGCCACAGCGCCCACAACCTACAGGTTCAGTGGGAAGGCTGTACGGAATGTCACGAGGAAGTGGAATCCAAGGAAGACTTGGAGAATATCCGCTACTTCTTCACCGACTATGACGGCGACGGCGATGACGAGGAAGGCGTGGCCTTCGAGATCGATCACATGATCGAACAGCTCTATCCCGCCATGCAGGCCTACGCGCTGGATACGGTCGGTTCGGGCATCCTCTACGATTCCAGCAGCTATCCGTATTTCTTCGTGGATACGAACGGCAACGGTGAAATCGATGAGGGTGAAGTCAGCGGAGACAACCGCTTCAACACGTGGACGCCGCGCTTGCTCCGGGCGGCATACAACTATCAGTATGCCAGCAAGGATCCGGGCGGCTATACCCACAATGCGCCTTACATTCTCCAGGTGCTCTATGACAGCATCGAGGATATGGGCGGCGACGTCTCCGGCATGACCCGGCCGGAAGTCGAGTAGTTCGTAGTCAGCACTGTCCGGGCGCCCGGTCATATCGGGGGTCCGGACAGTCAAGACGAGGCCGGCAGCTTGTACAAGCCGCCGGCCTCGTCGCGTTTGCAGGTCTCCGTTGCCCCACATACAAGCGCAACCTGTGCCGCTCAGGCAAGCGCAGCCTGTGCTTGTCGAAGGCGGGTAGGTCGGTCGGGTCCGGATGATCCATGGCGGAGAGGTTACA